>JAFDGP010000004.1 GCA_019309245.1 Deltaproteobacteria bacterium
CCGATGCGGTGTTGAGCACCTCGGGGATGCTCAGATTCGCAGAAGAATCACAGGCGCGGGCGTTTATCGTGGGAACGGAAGAGGGGCTCCTTTACCCACTTAAACGGCGAAGTCCAGACAAGGCGTTTTTCGCAGCCTCCGAGGACATGATTTGTAAAGAGATGAAAAAAACGACCCTGAAAGACCTGCTCAGCGCCCTTGAAACCATGACCCATGAAGTAAGAGTCCCGCGTGCTGTACGGGAAAAGGCCGTCCGGGCCGTGGATAAAATGCTGGCGTTGTCATCGTGATGGGAATTTTTTGGGACGGCCTGGTGATACGCGATAGCTCAGGTCCGGTTGCAACGACCGCCGCTATAGCCCATCGGTGAGTATATACTCCTCATAATCATCGGCAGACATGAGGCCGTCGAGTTCCTCCGGGGTGAAGAGCTTGGCCCGAATCATCCATCCCTTGCGATATGGGGACGCGTTGACCATTGTGGGATTGTGGATCACCTCCCGGTTGATTTCAAGAACCCGGCCACACAAGGGAGCGTAGAGATCGGCAACCAGGTTTGCACACTCCACACTGCCGAAGGGTTCGCAGTACGCGATTTCATCGCCCTCGTTTGGAAGCGCTACATAACACAGATCGCCCAGTTGGGACTGGCCGAAATCAGTCATTCCAAGGGTTACCGTGTGGTCGCCTTCATGGCGGACCCAGAGGTGTTCTTCCGAGTAACGAAGTTCGTCCAGGATCAACACCGCGCCACTCCTTATTTGGTTTCCATTCTAGGTCTGGCTCAGGGCTTCCAGGGTATTGTCGGCGATATCGAAGTTGGAGTAGACTTTCTGGACATCGTCTGAGTCTTCCAGATTCTCCATGAGCCGAAGCATTTGCTCGGCCTCTTTGCCTTCCAGCTTGACTGTGGTTTGCGGCAGCATGGTGATCTCGGCCACGACGCACGGCACAGCCTTTTGCTCAAGGGCCTGTTTGACCTGTTCAAAATCTTCCGGGGCGGTGATGATCTCGAAGGTGGACTCTTCGTCCCGGATGTCTTCAGCGCCGGCCTCCAAAGCCACTTCCATGAGCAGTTCTTCGTCCACGGCGTCCTTTTCAATGACGAAAAACCCCTTTTTTTGAAACATCCACGCCACACATCCGGCCTCGCCCAAATTGCCGCCGGCCCTGCTGAAGATATGACGGACATCGGCAACCGTGCGGTTCTTGTTGTCGGTCAGCGACTCCACCAGCACCGCAGCCCCGCCGGGACCGTATCCTTCATAAACGACCTCTTCGTAAGCGGTGCCTTCCAGTTCTCCCGTCCCTTTTTTTATCGCCCGTTCAATATTATCTTTGGGCATGTTTTCCGCCCTTGCGCTGGCGATCGCCGTGCGCAAGCGGGGGTTGGCATCGGGGTCTCCGCCGCCGAATCGGGCTGCCACCGTGATTTCTTTGATCAGTTTGGTAAAGAGCTTGCCCCGTTTGGCATCCGTAGCCCCTTTTTTTCGTTTGATCGTACTCCACTTGGAATGTCCGGACATAACCGTATCTCCTTAATCATTTGATGCCGTTGTTGCCCGCTTTTTGTTCAGGCCGACCACGAAAATCTCTTTACTCGCCTTCCTGGTACTCATCGGCCTGACGTGGGCGAGGCGTTCGAAAAATTGCTTGGCCCGATCGGAGAATTCCTTGAAATCCGTCCCGTGAAAGATCTTGCACACAAAGGCCCCGCCCGGACGAAGAACTTTGATGGAAATCTCAAGCGCGGCTTCACAAAGCCCGAGGGATCTCTGGGCGTCTACGAATTTGTTTCCCGATGTCGATGGGGCCATATCGCTTAAGACCGCGTCAAAAGGCCCGTTGAGGGCTTCCAGGAAGGCCCGGTCCCACCTCAAAACATCGTGGTGAATGAATCGCACATTTTCCGGAAGCGTCATTGTGACTGGAGAGACATCCACACCGACGACGCTGCCTTGCTGGCCCACGGCTCGGGATGCAAAGGCCAACCAGGACCCCGGGGCACACCCAAGGTCCAGGATCCTGCCACCCTTTTTCAGGACGCCGTATCGTTGTTGGATCTCCTGAAGCTTGAAAACGGAGCGTGCCGGATACCCCTGCTTTCTGGCCCGGGCTGTGTAGGCGTCATGCCATTTTCGTGATTTCACCCCAGTGGCCTTATAGCAGTAACGGGATCTTTTTCAAGTCAAAACAGACAATCCAAAAGCTGCGCTACCGTGTCAATGCCGATCAGAGCCAGGGTGTGGTGGGGACTGTTGAGGTGTTTCAGATTGTCTTGCGGGAGCACACAACGCCCAAAGCCCATCTTTTCGGCCTCTCGGATCCTTGCTTCTATCCGGTTTACAGGCCTGACCTCACCTGTCAATCCGATTTCTCCCAGCACGAGAGTGCCTTTCACGATCGGCCTGTCAAAAAAGCTGGAGGCAATGACCGAGACGATGGGCAGATCCATGGCCGGCTCGTCTGCCTTGATCCCGCCGGCGACATTGACGAAGATGTCATCGTTCATCAATTCCAGCCCAAGCCTTTTTTCCATTACCGCCACCAGCAGCATCACCCTGTTGTAGTCCACGCCCAGGACTGTCCGTCTCCCCGTGCCTGGCCCGGACCTTGAGACCAGTCCCTGAATCTCGAGCAGGATGGGCCTTGAGCCTTCTATGCTGGCCGTGATCACGGAACCGGAGGAAACGCGCGGGTGCTCCGGCAAAAACACGCAGGATGGATTCGGGACCTCTTGCAACCCATGATCCTGCATTTCAAAGACACCGATTTCGTTGGTGGATCCAAAACGGTTTTTCACCGCTCGCAGCACCCGATAGGCGTTGTTTTGCCCGCCCTCGAAATAAAGAACCGTATCCACCATGTGTTCAAGAAGCCTGGGCCCGGCGATGGCGCCTTCTTTGGTGACGTGGCCTACAACAAATACGGCAACCCCGGTCTGTTTGGACAGAAACATGAGCTGCATGGCCGCCTCCCGGACCTGGCTGACCGTACCCGGCGCAGATGTCAGCTCCGGGCTGTACAGAGTCTGAACGGAATCTACCACCATGGCGACCGGTGATAGCTCATCTGCCAAGGCACTGATGGCGGCAAGGCTGGTTTCGGACACGACCCACATGTCCCGGCTGCGGGCCTGCAACCGCTCACTTCGCATCTTGATTTGCTGTACGGACTCTTCCCCGGAGACGTATAACGACTTGTGACCCCGGGCTGCAAGCTCACACAGGACCTGAAGCATCAAGGTCGACTTGCCGATGCCCGGGTCTCCGCCTATCAGGACGAGTGATCCGGGGACGATTCCACCGCCAAGGACGCGGTCGAATTCTTTGAGATCTGTGAGGATGCGTGTGGTTTGGGTCGGTTCAACGGCGTCGATAGGCATGGCGCAAGAGGCGGTTGCCGTTGCGGACAACATGGGCGGTCGTCTTGACTTTGTGCCGACCGTGTCTTCCACCAAGCTGTTCCATTGCCCGCAATCCGGGCACCGGCCCATCCATTTCGGGGCCTGGTAGCCGCACGACTGGCACGAGAAGACGGTCCTGGCAGCCTTTCTTGAATTCATCGGGTATGGTTGTCGGAACAGGGCCCAGCAACGCACGCCTTCAGGGGCGCCGTGGCCTCAGGGCAGCCTGTTTTTGCACTGATCACAATAGCCGTAGACCTCGAGCTTGTGGCCCTTGACGTCGTAGCCGTAGGTCCTGGCAAGTTCTTTCTCGATGGCATGAATAGATTTTTCTTTGAATTCAACAGTCTTCCCACAGGAGATGCACCGAAGGTGACAGTGGTGTTCATGACCGTAGATGGGTTCATAATGCAGGTGTCCATCTTCAAAATAGGCTTCCTGAATCAATCCGGATTCCAGAAGCAGGGGCACCAGGCGGTAAATGGAGGCCTTGGATATGTTCTTGTTTTTTCCTCTCAGACGCAAGTAGAGTTCGTCCACGTCGAAGTGGTCGTGGCGGGAGAAGATCTCCTCGATGATTCGTTCCCGGGCCGGGGTGTTGCGAAGGCCTTTTTGTCGGATAAAGTCTCGGAAGACCTCGATCTCGTTTTTCATGGCATATCCAGCCTCCACGGGGGTGTCCGAACCGGCCTAGGCCGCACCGGCGATTGGCCTGTTGTTAACAGGTTGTCCCCGCACTGTCAACGGGCAGAATTCCTGTCGAAGTAATCAACGGGGTTAAAAACTGTTAAGAAGATCAATAGGTTGACTTTAACCCACCCTAACTTGCTCGCTTTGCTGCGGTGACCGTGCAGGGTTGGAGCGGATGCGGATGTTGACATAGCCGGCAGGTTGCTCTATATATGCTCATATGTTCATATATTCACAAACGGAACAGTGCTGATGACACCCAAGGTCTCTAGCATCGTCGAAGGGGATGGCTGCGCGGTCCGGATGATCCATCCGGAAAAGATTCAAAGGGCGCGTGACCGTTCCATCGATATTCGGGAGATCCACCGGCTTACCGCAGTGTACAAAGCGCTTTCAGATCCGACCCGACTCAGGATAATCACGGCGCTCAAAGGGGAGGAAATGTGCGTGTGTGACCTGGCGGCTTTTCTCGGCATCAGCGAGTCCGCGGTATCCCACCAGATGCGTCGTTTAAAAGATTTGGCCCTGGTGAGGTCCCGGCGCGACGGGCAGGTACTTTATTACGTACTCGATGATGATCATGTGGGAGACCTGATTGATCTGGGCCTGGAGCATATCCGGGAATAAAAACGGATCCCTCTCAGGCCGGGCAGCCCGTCACCGGTTTGCAGCACGAAATGATATTTCCAGTGGGAATCGCAATCCAGATCTTAACCGAAGCATGGGGGCTTCTTCGAGCTTCTGCCGTGTACGTGCTTTTCGGTATGGTGGTAGCGGGATTTATTCGCGTGTTTTTCGGCCCGTCCGCAGTGGGCCGTCATCTTGGGCGCGGCAAGGTGCTCTCCGTGGTGAAGGCAGCCCTTCTGGGCATTCCCATTCCGTTGTGTTCTTGCGGTGTGCTTCCGGCAGCGGCGTCCCTGAAAAAACAGGGGGCCAACAACGGGGCCACCATGGCCTTTCTGATCTCCACGCCGGAGTCCGGGGTGGACTCCATGGCATTGACGTATGCCTTGTTGGATCCGGTCATGACCGTGGCCAGGCCGGTAGCCGCGTTCTTCACGGCCGGTGCGGCGGGCCTGCTTGAAAACCTTTTTGCGCCTGACAGGCCGGAAGCTCGCATGGCGCCGGATCTGAGTTGTCCGGTTGACGGGTGTTGCGACGGCGTGGATTGTCCTCCGGAGGAACACCGTCGCCACCATAGCGTTGTGGAAAAGATCCGGATCGGGCTCGGTTTCGCGCTGGGGGAGCTGTGGGGCGACATTGCGTCCTGGTTTTTTGTGGGGCTTGTGTTGGCCGGCGTGATCACGGCGCTGGTGCCCGACAGCATGGTAAACCGGTACCTTGGCGGCGGGATTCACGCCATGCTGATCATGCTGGTTATCGGCATTCCGTTGTACATCTGCGCATCAGGCTCTACGCCGATAGCCGCCGCCCTGATCCTAAAAGGGGTCAGCCCGGGGGCGGCCCTGGTATTTTTGCTGGTGGGGCCGGCTACAAATATGACATCCCTGACGGTTATCGTGAAAATCCTGGGAAAACGCGGTGCGGCATTTTACTTGGCTTCCATTGCGCTTTGCGGCATGATTTTCGGGCTTGTGCTGGATCAGGTCTATCCGGCCTTGGGCATCCTGCCCCATGCGGTTGCCGGCCGTGCTGCCGAGATTGTGCCGGGCTGGGTCCAGACCGTAGGTGCCTGTGTGCTTTTGGGGTTCTCCGTCCGCCCGTTGTCCCGGACGGTTCGAAAACGGGTCGGGCTCGGCAACAAGGGTGCACACGCCGGGAAGGAGAGATGTGTGTGAAGTCTAAAGTGGTCATGCTTGCGGTTGCTTTGTTTTTGGTGTGGGGGCTTTTACCTCCCGCGGTTGCTATGGTGGAGTGGAATCGTGGCAATGTCCTGAAGTTGAAAGAGCCTCCTGTGGATATTGCGGTGTCAAGCCGGGGCCGTTGGATTTTCGTCCTGACCCAGGGGGGGGAGATTTCGATCTATTCTGCAGACGGTCGGCTCGAAGACACCATCGTGGTGGGTGACGGTGTGGACGACATTGAAGCCGGAGCACGCGAAGAGGTGCTGTTATTGACCAACCGCAAGGCAGGCACTATTGAGAAAATTCACCTGGAATTTATCCAGAAGATCAATACGAAGGACTCGCCTTTTAAGGGACCCGCTGATGCACCGGTCGTGGTCTGTGTTTTTACTGACTTTCAATGACCGTATTGTGCCCGGCTCTTGCCGCTACTCGAGCAGGTGCTTGAGAAATATCCCAAAGAGGTCAAACTGGTGGTCAAAAACTTTCCTCTCAGGAACCACCGGTATTCCAGAAAGGCCGCTGTTGCCGCCCTGGCTGCCGACAGGCAGGGGAAGTTCTGGGCATTTCACGATGCGCTTTTTGAGGACTTCAGCGCCCTGAGTGAGAAGAAGATTGAAGAATTGGCTCAAAAGTTGGCCCTTGACAGCAAACAGTTTCACCGGGACGTGAAGGACCCGAAACTCCAGGCCAGGATCGGCCGGGACATTCAGGATGGCAGGCAGGCCGGGGTACGGGGGACGCCGACGGTTTTTATCAACGGAAGGCGCTTGAAGCAGCGGACTCTGACGGGCTTTTCCGCTGTGATTGAAAAGGAATTGGCAAGAGCGAAAAAACAGTAAATCCCGATGCGTGAGCCTCGTTCAATGGGGCTCGCCCGCGACGTTGTTGGGGCAGAGCCCCAGCTGCGCCGGCAGGATCGTCGACAACGGGCGCCGTCATGCCGGCTCGCCCGGCACCGTTTTAGCGCCTGGATTGTCGCCCATGGTGGCCAGTTCGTTGAGTGCCTCTCGGACCTCTTTCGAGCCCTTATCCCGAACTTGACACACGATCGCAAAGTCCTGCTTGACTTCTCTTAAGGAGAAACGTCCGGCTGTCTTGTTCAAATAATCTCGGACCAGTTGACGGACGTTCTCCCAACTGTCTCGCCTGGTCTGGTTGTCCAGGGGTGTCAAGGCGTCCATGTTATTCAGGGCGTCCCGGTGAAACCTGGATTGATAAAATCGCATCGGTACGGCGAGCCAAAAAAACAGGGCCGCCAGGCCCACGCCTCCCGCGCCGGTAAAAAGAATCCGCTGATCGGCACCAAATAACGGATAATTCAACATGATGAAGCCGGCCACTGCGCCGCAGGCCAGGGCCACCAAAAGGGCCACCAGGGTTTGCTTGAACCGTAGCTTGCGCAGGGCCCTGCGATAGCTGATCAGGGCTTCGAGAAAATGGGCCAGGCGTTCCCCGTGGGTTTCCACAAAGGTGGCCAGGTGGTCAAGGCGGTGGCGTGGCGCCAGGGCGATCGCCTTTTTGAGTTCCTCTCGTTGGTTGTCAAGGTAGTTCAGAAACCCCCGGTGATTGTCGTCGTGGTCACCCGCTCCGTGATTCGACGCGGGCATTGCCCTTGGAGAATAGGTGAGGTGGATCAAGGGGATGTCCTTGCGGCCCGTAATCTGTGACAGATTCCAACATAAGGTCCCATAGACCCGAAGCAGGTCGCCCAGCGAGGCGCACTCATCAATCCGGTTGAGCACAAAAAGCATCCGGTCCTCAAACGTGCGTTTCGGCAGTGTCTCACGGATGCTGATGTAGGCTTCCCGCACGGTGCCCGCCTTGTGAAGATCAAAGACGATCAGCACCAGATCCGCCATCTGGGCCAGGTCGCCGATCACTTCCTGATAGTCATAGCCTCGATCCCGCTCCGTGATGCTGTCCAGCATGCCGGGGGTGTCGATGAGAGCCAGAGATTTCAGGAACGGGGAGTTGACCTTTTTAAGGCGGAAGTGGGAAGCAAAGCGCTGGCCGTATTTCTTCAACGTTTCAAAGGGGTATTCGGGATCGTTCAACAAGAACTTGCCGTCTCGTTCTTCAACGATCTGGACGACATCTGTCGGTGTATCCGGCTCTCCGTAGGTAATAATGGTAAAGGAGTCGTCTGTGGGGGCCTGACCGGTGGCCTGAATGTCCGCGCCCAAAAACTCATTGATCATGGTGGACTTTCCGGAAGAGTAGTTTCCCAGGACCAGCACTTGGGGGCGCCATTTGATGTTGGCCTCTAGCGGCACGTCACTGTAGCCGTAGTAGAGGGCGACCGGAGTCAGGTCCTTTGCCACCATATCAACAAGTTCGGTCCTGAGCGAATTGATATAGTTTTCGCGATACATCTAAACTTCTCCAAATATCCGGCAGCGTTCCCAGGGACGCCGACGGCCTTTGGGCCGGGCTGGCCTCAGGTGAGGGAAGCGGATCGTACAAATCCATTTAGGTAATGTGAGCTTATCCTTGAGGCCCTTCAGAGTCAAGGCAATAAGTGCTCCCCAAATCCACCGGTTGCCGAGTTTGCCGGAGATGCGAGGCGGTGGGCGTGCCGACGTACTGTTGTACTTCAAGTGCCCACCAACAAAGCAGATCCGGTAAAATCGGCAACCGGTGGATTTGGGTGCTCCGAGTCCTCGGGCAATGTGAGAGTTTGGCACAACCCACTGTCGGCAGTCGGCCGATTTTTTTTCCGGCCCGCTAAAAAAGGGCTTATTTGATTTTTGGTTTCGTCGATGAAAAGATAAAGAGGCGTACCGTTGGCGCCCCAAGGTCAACAGACCCGATATCCATTAGTAGAAGGGGAGGTTGCCATGAAGGGACAACAGGATTTTAACCGTGCCGGAAACGCTTGTGCTCGTAGAGACAAGGCCACAAAGGTTGCGTTATGGTGGCTTAGAAACTATGACGCCATCACCCATTTTTGGCGTGGGTTTAGCTGGGTTTGGGTGATAGGGGTCCTGATGTATGTGATAACCGGATCTTTAGATCTGGCCCGAGCCATGGTTATCATATTTGTGGTCGGGATAATTGCAAACTCCGGCATCTACTGCAGTATCAGGGCCATCAGCGCCCACTTGAAACAGTTGGAAGACGGCCCCGAAAAACAAGAAGCGTATGACCTGATGATCAAGATCATCAGGGCCAGGGTCTTGAACGGCGCCTAGACAGGGCCCCCCTGCCTGATTGCCGTGCGGCCGGGCGCCTTTCTCAAGTCATCAATGCTCTGCTTTCCTGGTGGCTGCTTTCAATCCCTTTTGCTGATTCACCCCCTGTATAGAAACCAGACTGTGTCCGCTTTTTCGTCGAATTTTGCCTTGTCCTGCCCGCACTCATGACGTTTTTCAACAGCCTGTTAAAGTGGTATAGATTATGGCATGTGCGCCGAATCCAAACACGCTTGTCCTGCAATTCTTGCCCCGGCTGGCGGCAGGGCGTCGTTTCTGGCCGCGGTGGCAGCCGGGGCCGATGAAATCTATTGCGGCCTCAAGCGATTTTCGGCCAGGATGGAGGCAAAGAACGTCACCCCGCCTCAACTCGGTGCCCTGGTGCGCCTGGCCCACGACCGGGGCGTGAAGGTCCATGTCGCGTTAAATACCGTTGTCAAGGCCGGGGAACTGGAAGAGGCCGGGAGCCTGTTGGCCCTGCTGAGCAAACAGATTCGGCCTGACGGACTCATTGTCCAGGACATCGGTTTGGCGCGGCTGGCGCGGCAGGCTGGCTATTCAGGAGAACTTCATTTGTCCACTCTGGCCAATGTGAGTTTTCCCGCGGCTCTCAGCCTGGTCCGGCGGGATCTTGGTGTGGACCGGGTGGTGGTGCCGCGTGAGTTGGATGTTGATGAGATCAGGGCCATGGGTGCGGCCTGTGTTGCCGGGCTTCGCCTGGAGGTCTTCGTACACGGCGCATTATGCTACGGGGTATCGGGCAGGTGTTACTGGAGCAGCTATTTAGGGGGAAAAAGCGGCCTGAGAGGTCGTTGCGTGCAGCCGTGCCGGCGGGTGTATGTTCAGGGTAGGCGCCGGCAGCGGTTTTTCTCGTGCTGCGACCTGTCCCTGGATGTCTTGGCCAAAGTGCTTTTGACCGTCCCACAGGTGGCGGCCTGGAAGATCGAGGGCCGCAAGAAAGGCCCCCATTATGTGTATCATACGGTCAAGGCCTATCGGATTTTTAGAGACCACGGTTCGGATCCGGTGGCCCGCAGGGAGGCCCTGAGGCTGCTGGCCTTGGCCCTGGGTCGCCCGACCGTGCACTATCGATTCTTGCCCCAGCGGGTTCAAGATCCTGTGAAGACAGACGTGCAAACCGGATCCGGATTGTTGGTGGGCCACACCAAGGGGGGACGACAGCGGGCCTATATCACTGTCCGCGAGGCCTTATTAGCGGGCGACAGCCTGCGTGTGGGGACCGAAGATGAGGGGTGGCACGTGGTGTTTGAGGCGCCCCGGGCCGTGCCCAAAAAGGGACGGCTGGACATACAGCCTTTTCTCAAGCGGTCACCTGCCAAGGGAACCCCGGTGTTCCTGGTGGATAGAAAGCAACCAGTGCTGAAACAAGCCCTGCGTTCACTGGATACCGAAATGTCCTCAAAGCCGCGCATCCATGTTCGTCATGGGGCTTTTTATCTGAAGTTACCCCGAAGATTAAAAAACAGACCCAAACCGGTTGAGGTGTGTGTTTACCGGATGCGGCCCGACCGACGAAGCTGCCGTGGGGGGCTGGAGCTGTGGCTGTCTTCCGAGGCGATGGCCGCGATCGGCGAAGGGAAGACTTGGAACCGCCTGTGGTGGTGGATGCCACCGGTGCTCTGGCCCAAGGATGAAGCCCGCGTCAAAGCGCTTGTCGGTAAGGCTATCAAGGCCGGAAGTCGCCACTTCGTACTCAATGCCCCTTGGCAGCGGACCTTGTTTTCAAACCCGAAATCCGTGATCCTGTGGGCTGGACCGTTTTGCAACCTGGCCAATCCGCTGGCTCTCATGGAGGCGGCTCGGCTGGGGTGCCGCGGGGCCATTGTGAGCCCGGAACTCGGGGCAAGCGATTATCTGGAACTGGGGCGCCACAGCCCGATTCCGCTTGGCATTGTCATATCCGGCTACTGGCCCCTTACCATCAGCCGCGCCCGGTCTCGGGAACTCAAGACCCGCACGCCGTTTTTAAGCCCAAAGGCAGAGATGGCCTGGGCGCAATCGTATCAGGACGGTACTTGGGTTTACCCGAACTGGCCCTTGGACCTGAGGAGCCAGATGGGCGACCTGAAAAGGGCGGGTTACTGCCGGTTTGTGCATCTGTTTGAACCGGTGCCGACAGGGGTCAAGATAAAAAGACGCCCCGGACGGTGGAACTGGGACCATGGGCTGGCTTGATGGGAAGGGAGATCGTTAATGAACAAATCGTTTGAACAAGATGCCGATCAGGCCCTGGGGGCTTTAAAGGAACAGGTAGCAAAGGTGGTGGCGGCCATCAGAAAGGACCCGTCCAAAAGGAAGCGGATCTTGATCGGCTACATCACACATTTCTATGAGGGGGTCAAAGAGACCGTGAAAAAACATGGCTCCATGATGCCCCATTATGTGATTGTGGCTGATGAACCCGGGTTCGGAGGGCCAGCCGCGGTCACCGACGAGGTGCTTGCACAAGCCAAGGCCTTGAAGGCGGAAGCCATTATGTCCGTTGAAGGCTTTGAATCAAAGGAAGACCTCACAGACGTGGTTTACCACGTGACCATGTCCGCACCGTCCATCGGGGTGCTGGGATGGGTCTTTAAGGTGAAACTGGGTGACGGCAAGGCACAGATTGTGGCCGAGAAGCCCTACCTGTTCGAGTCCGAAAAAGAGGCGAAGACCCTAGAAGAACTTGTTCGGGAGCTTGATGAGATGGCCGAAGAACCCGGGCAATCCGATTTTGTCAAGCCATGAGTGGGCAAAGAACTGGCTCGGCCGAAACCGCGGGTTTCATGTGGACTCGTCTTCTTCAACATCAACCACCTCATTGTCATCCCACCCCACACGCGGGGTTTTAACGTTGCCTGCGGCCCTGTCCTCCAGCTGGAGTCGGGCCTGAGCGTTTTGCTTGTACTCCAGTTGCATGCGGAATTTGTCGATTTCCACCTGGCTCTCCATGCCTTTTTTGGCCAGCAGAAACTTCAGGTAAATGATCCACAACAACAACCCGAAGGCCGCCACCCCGACCAGCAACAGCACCCATTTAAAGCGGACCACCGTGTCTACACCCACTTCCCCCAGATAGATAATCAGGTTCGGCAGGATCCAGTAAGAGATCACCACCAGGAAGATCACGGCGGCGATGATGAAAATATTGAACTTTTGGATCCCACCGATAATTTTTTCCAAACGGGATTCGTAAGCAGCCCCTGGTTCCCCTTGGGCACGGGCTTCCTTGCGCGTTTCATCGTAGAACAGAGCCATATAGGCCTTAAGCACAAACACAAAACACAGCACCAGTCCCAGTGGCACGCCCACGGCCGCCACAAACCAGGCCCTGAACGGAAACGGGACTTGTTCCTTGATTAGACGCCTTTTGTAATTGCGGACCGGGCCGTGAACCTTTTCAAAGTGGTATTTGTTGAAGTCCGTAAGGTTTTGTCCGTCGGTCTCATAAACCATGTTGCCTTGGGCATCCAGAAACTGTAATTTGTAATGTTCACCGGATCGCACCGCGGCGATAGCAAAGATGGCCAGCTCCAGCAGGAGCAGCCCGACTCCGATCGCAATGAAAACGGTTCTGTTTCCCTTAACAACCGATAAAGGGGTGGGGTCCTTCGCCACGATGATGTCCTCCCAGCGACCATGGCGGCGCGCAGCCACGATAAAGATGCTTTTTTGGGCTCGGCAGGGGCTTTTTGAGCTTCGGATTTGCCGGCGGATCGCCAAGCCCCCCGACCCGCACAGGCCGGGCCGCAACGCACTTTGCGTTGCTCCATTCTGCCAAACGCGGTTCCTATGTACCACACGCCTGGCCGTGTGTTCAAGCTGGAAAACAGCGCCGGATTTGGGCAACCCGGTGGATCCGGGGTATGGGCAGGCGGTTTACACGACGGCTGAATTGTAGTACCTGATTCTTGGGGAGAGAGCTTTGCACAACCTCCTGCCGGCAGTCAGGTCGTCTTCCCTCAAGGCGATATGATCCAGATCGAGCCTTGCGAAGAGCCGTGCCAGTTCATCGGCATATCGCCTTTCGGCAAGACGACCTGACTGCCGGGTGGCCGAGCACGGAATAATGTTGCCCTGTAAGCGAGAGCAACGAGTTTTGCAAAGGTCTCGGGGAGTAACCGGAGCGGCAGGATTTTTTCGACCAATGAAACGAGAAAAAGAGACCAGGAAGGCACAATGACAGATCAAGGCGCGAACCTGCTGGCATGTTTTGGAGACCTTAAGAAGGTTTTTCCCATGGGCGATGATGGTTTTCGAACCTCGCCGCCCGAGTGCATGCGTTGCCCCCTGGTAAAGCCCTGTATCCAGGCGGCCATGCGTGGCGTAGAGGGGTTAAAAGAAGAGGAAAAACGTATCGATCGCGCCTACGAATGCGGATTGATCGGCACTCTGGAGCGCTGGTCGAAAAAGAAGCTGATCCGGCAAAAAATCAAAGAGCAGTCCAAAAAACAAGGCATGAAAGGCCAATCGAGTCGCTAGCGCCGTCCATTGCAGGGATCAACCCAAAACGTGTAATGCGCCCGCGCCTATGCGTTGTCCCGAATCAGCCTGTAGTCGATCAGAACCGGGAAAGGCACCTTGATGTCCGTGGAACGGCAGTACCTTTCGCAAAGTTCCGGTACAGACACGCCCATTTTTCTCATCTTGACCACATCCACGCGCCACCAGCCGTCTTTAAACGTCAGAAACTGCCTGTACTTGTAGGGCTTCATCTGAAAAAGGGCTTCGTACTGCACATCGGCATCGAAAAGTGTGTATCGGCCGAAGGTGTTGGCGTAATACTGCCGCTTGGCGCACCCGAGTGAGAGCAACATCGCCCCGGCCATCATCAGGACTACGACCCCTATGACTATTCTGGACATGCCTTCCTCCTCCTTCCTACTGTAAGTGTCACCTCAATCAGAAACCCATCCAGACCCCGAACGGTCGGTTGTCGAGGTTGTGTTCCGTACCGTTTGTGGTTTATGCAACAAAAGTCATGCCAATTGGAATGATTTGGGAAACAGCATAAAAATTCAATAGGTTATATTAAGCCTAGCATGTTTTAAGGTATGCAAAAAAACGGAACAAAACCTCCGTTTTGTGAAAATCGATACCGAATGTTGGCATTGTTTTTCGCACCGGCCGGATTCCTTGAAAAAGTTGACAATAAAACAAATGTTTGATACAAACGTTTGTATGATATGGAAATCTAGCGATTCAGGTCAATGCCGGGGATCTTTGTGTTGCCGAGCGACAGGGCGCGTAAATGTTTTCCTGAAAGCAAGAGCAACGAGTTTTGCAAAGGCCTCTCTTTGGGGGCTGAGGGGGGCCGCCTTTGGTCCTGCGCTACCGGTGTAAGAGCCCGTGTCAGGGCTGAAATGACGTGGCTGCCGGACAACCGGGCAGTTCGGAAAGGAAGGGGAAAATGCCATCCACGGATACCACCGAGACCGCACGGGAACGCATCCTGGACACCGCCGAGTCCCTTTTTGCTCAGCGGGGATTTGATGGGGTGACCGTCAGACAAATTACCTCAGCGGCGCGATGCAATCTGGCAGCCGTCAACTATCATTTCGGCAACAAGAAAAGCCTTTATCTTGAGGTCTTTCGATCTCGCTGGGTTCCGCGGGCAAAACGCTTGCAGGCGCATTTCAGGGCGAATCTGGCGGATCAGGCCAGCATGCGGCCGGACGCCGCGGCTGTGGCCAGATCACTGGCGCACACCTTTCTAGCCGGCCCCATGACCGACGAGGAGCGGCAGCGGCATCACCAATTGATGTCCCGGGAGATGGGCCGGCCTACCGAAGCGTTTCAAATGGTGGCCGAAGATGTGATTCGCCCCTTTTTCAAAGAACTTGCCGAGCTGTTGCGACCCGCCTTGCCAAAAACCGTGGATCAAGAAGGCCTGAGTCTGAACCTGTTAAGTATTCTGGCTCTGGTGCTGTATTTCAATTTCGCCCGAGAGGCGGTCACCCGGATTACAGGGCGCAAATACGATAAGGCATTTAAAGACCGGTTGGTGGATCACATCGTCACCTTTGTCCGAAACGGCCTGGGTTGCGAACGGATGCAGGGGGAAGAGGTGACATGAACCGTTGGTATGCTTTTGCAGGGGGCGCGGCGATAGTCCTGGTCATGACCGCAGCGTGTATGCGGGTCGGTCCGGCGTATCAAAAGCCCGACATTGGCGTGCCGATTCCGGACCGATACACCCAGGCCGGCCTGCCGGCCACAGCAGCCACGGTTCCTGATCGATGGTGGACGGATTTTGCGGACCCCGTGTTAAATAATCTGGTTGAACAGGCGCTGTCATACAACTGGGACATCAAAAGGGCCGCAGCCCGGATCCTGGAGGTTGAATCGGCGGTGACCCAGAGCCGGTCGGCCCGGTTTCCCGCCCTGAAGATTCAGGCACAAGGCACGCGGCAGCGTATAAGCGCCGTGTCTTCGTTCGGTCCGCGCGAAACCAAAGGCTACAGCCTTTCCTTTCCGGCGACGTTTGAGCTGGACTTATGGGAACGGTTGGCAAGCGAGGAGAAATCCGCCCGCGCCCGGCTTGTAGAGGCCGTGGAGAACCGGCGGACCCTCCTTCAAAGTGTTGTAGCCCAGACCGTGACTTTTTACTTGCAAATACAGGCACTGCAACGGCGTACCCGGATCGCCTCAAGTATGGTCGAAAGTTACCGCCGGACTTTGGCCGTGGTGGAAAACCGGTACCGGCAAGGGCTAAACGGCGTACTGGATGTGAAACAGGCCCGGCGCGGCCTGGCACAGGCAGAGGCGTTGGTGCCTGAACTGCAGCGGGATCTGGGGGCGGTCCAACACAAGCTATCCGTCCTTTTGGGGCGCTATCCGCAAAGCCGGCCTGCACAAGGACAGCCGCAAGACCATACCCGGCATCTGGTGCCAGTGCCGCCGGGACTTCCTTCGGAGCTGTTGCTCAGGCGGCCCGATATCAGGGCTGCCGAGGCTCGCCTTAGGGCCTTGAACGCACAAGTAGCAGCCGCCAAGGCGGCCCGGTTTCCGCAGGTGACCTTAACGGGCAGCCTGGGATACAGCAGTGAAGCCTTGGGAGCGCTTTTTACCCCTGAGAGTCGTTTGTGGAGCCTTGCCTTGGGACTCGTCCAGCCCCTGTTTGATGCCGGCCGGCGTCAGGCCGCGCAAAGTGCTGCAGAAGCCAGATACCGGCAGGGGATTTCAGACTACGCCAAGACGGTGCTCAATGCCTTTGCGGAGGTGGAACAGGCCTTGTTGGCACGAAAGGTGCTGTGGGAGCGCAGGGAATCGCTGCAGCGGCTTTTTGCCGAGGCCCGTAGCGCCTGTACTGTGGCTCAAGAGCGGTATCGGCGCGGTCTGACCGACTATCTCAGTGTTCTGACTTTAGAACAACGTTGTCTTAAGGCGGAACAGGATGTGGTGCTGGCTGATCTGGCCGTCCTGACCAACCGGGTCACGCTGTACCGTGCGCTGGGTGGAGGGTGGAGGGAGCCCGGGGTGGTATCCCGTCAAAACGAGGATCAAAGATGAGCAAGGTAAAAAGACAGGCGCTTCATATCGGCCTGAGTATTGTGATTGTTGTCCTGGGTGTTTTGGGCATGCGGGCGTTGACGGCGAGCAGGCCCCGGATCAAAAAGCAAAGACCCACCGTCCCGGCGCTGCTGGTGCGGACTATTTCAGTGGAATCCAAGACGCAGCGGGTGAGCATCCACGCCGAGGGTACGGTGAGGCCCTGGAAACAGGTCGACCTGGCGTCCGAGGTGGCCGGCAAAGTGGTCATGGTCTCACCGAATCTGGTCAACGGCGGGTGGTTCAAGCAAGGAGACGTCCTGGTGCGCATTGATCCGATAGACTATGAACTGGCCGTTACCTTGGCCGAAGCCAGGGTCAAGGATGCCGAGAGCAATCTGAAAGTGGTTTGTGCAGATGCCGAAGCGGCCAGACAGGAGTGGAGGCGTTTTAACCGCGAGCAATCGGGCAATGCCTGCGACCCGCCGCCCCTGGTGGCCAAGGAGCCCCAACTCAGGGCGGCCGAAGCCAGGCTCAAGGCCGAGCAGGCCGAACTTGAAAGGGCCCGGTTGAACCTGAAGCGAACACGGATCTGGGCTCCGTTTGACGGCCGGGTCGCGGAAGAAACGGTGGATGTGGGACAGTATCTGGCCCCCGGCAAGGCGTTTGCCACGTTATATGCCGGCGAAGCAGTCGAGGTGGTGCTTCCGATCGAAACGCAAAGGCTTGCTTGGCTGAAGGTCCCTGGTTTTACCTCGGGCTCCGGTCCCGGATCTCGGGCGGTGGTTCATGCCGACATCGCCGGGAAAAAACTATCCTGGCCCGGTCGCATCGTCCGCGCGGAGGGAAAACTGGATGAACGGTCCCGGATGATCAATGTGGTGGTCCGGGTGGAACGTCCTTATGCAAAAAGACCGCCCCTGGCAGTCGGCCTGTTTGTGTCCGTGGACATGGCCGGCCGTTTCCTGCCTAATGCCGTTTTGATCCCCCGGGCGGCGTTACATGAAGGACGTGTGGTCTGGGTGGTCGGAAAAGACGGGCTATTGCGTTTTCGCAAGGTAGACGTGGCTCTTGTCCAGCAGGACAAAGCGATCTTGCGCTCAGGGCTTAAAACCGGTGACCAGGTGGTGATAACCCCCCTTAAGGCGGTCACCGACGGGATGCGCGTGCATGTGTTGCCCGAAGATCAGGAGGCCGGGCGATGAAAACAGTGCTGGCCTGGTTTGCTGAAAATCACGTTGCAGCCAATTTGCTGATGGTCTTTGTTCTGGTGGCGGGAACGGTCACGGCGCTGACCATGAAGGTGGAGGTTTTCCCGGAGGCGTCCCTGGATCGCATCACCGTCACGGTTCCCTATCCGGGGGCCTCGCCTGCCGAGGTGGAAGAAGCCATTGTGCGGCGGATTGAAGAAAGTGTGGCCGGTCTGGCCGGGGTGAAGCGGATCGATTCCGAGGCCCGCGAGGGGTTTGCCGCTGTGGTCATCGAGGTAATGGAGGGCTGGGACCTCAAAGAACTTCTCGACGAAGTCAAGGCAGAGGTAGATCGGATTACCACCTTTCCCGAAGAGGCTGAAGAACCCGTGGTGCGCGAGGTCACCAGACAGATCCAGGTGATCAATGTGGCCGTGTACGGGGATGCATCGGAATCGACGATCAAGGAAGTGACGGAACGGATCAAGGACGACCTCACGGATCTTCCCGGCATCACCTATGCGGAGCTTTCAGGGGTCAGGCAGGGGGAGATCCATATTGAGATCTCGGAGCAAACCCTTCGCCGCTACGGCCTCACCCTGGGCCGGGTTGCCGATATTGTGCGCAGATCCAGCCTGGACCTTCCGGCTGGAAGCGTGAAGACCGCCGGCGGGGAGATTCTGGTGCGCACAAAGGGCCGGCGTTACTATGCGGCCGACTACGGCGACATCGCGATCATCACCCGGCCCGACGGAACCACGGTGACGCTTGACCGGATCGCAGCGCTTAGAGACGGCTTCGAAGACGTGGATCTCTTTACCCGATTTCAGGGCAAACCTGCCGGAGTGGTGCGGGTCTTCCGCGTGGCCGATCAAAACGCCCTGACCGTGGCCGATAACGTAAAGCGCTATATCGAACAGATCAGACCGAGTCTTCCGGCGGGGATCCATATCAGTTATTACCGTGACAGATCCAAGATCCTTCGCAGCCGCATTGATCTGTTGTTGCGCAACATGGCCTACGGCCTGATTCTGGTGAGCATCCTGCTGGGGGTTTTTCTCAATGTGCGCCTGGCCTTCTGGGTCACCCTGGGGATTCCAATCTCTTTTGCCGCGGGGGTCTCGCTGTTGCCCCATTTTGACGTCTCGATCAACATGGTATCCTTGTTCGCCTTTATCACCGTGCTGGGTATCGTGGTGGATGATGCCATCGTGATTGGGGAAAACATCTTTCGCAAACACGATGAAGGCCTTGGCGGGATGGAGGGGGCCATTGCCGGAGTCATCGAGGTGGGGCGGCCCGTGATCTTCGCGGTGTTGACCACGGTAGCCGCGTTTTGGCCGTTGCTCATGGGAACGGGGACCATGGGAAAGATCATGCGCAACATCCCCATTGTGGTCATCGTGGTCCTGTTGGGCTCCTTGGCGGAAGCCCTGCTGATCCTTCCTTCCCACCTGTCGCGTTCCCGGCATGCAGGCCTCGGCCCCGGCATGGGGCGAAAAAAAGAAAAGCGCATGACCGTGTGGCTGAGGCAATTGATCGAGGGGCCTTACACGCGGCTGGTGAATCTTTGTGTGACATGGCGCTATATCACGGTGGCGGCGGGGGTGGCCGTATTGCTGCTGACCCTCGGGGTGTGGCGGGCCGGATGGATCAAGTTCACGCTGTTTCCCACCGTAGAAAGCGATGTGTTGACCTGTTCTTTGACGATGCCTGCCGGAACGCCGGTCGAGCGCACGATGGAGATTGTTTCCTATCTGGAGCGATGTGCCAGAGAGACTCTGGCGGAGGCAGATCAAAAGAGGCCGACTGGCGCGCCGCCGCTGTTTAAGCACAGTATCGCCTCAATCGGCCGGGTGTCCGGTGGTACCGGGCCGATGGCCGGCGGGCCGCAAAGAGGCGGACATCTTGGCGAGGTGAAGGTGGAGATCCTGGAAGGCGAAAAACGCGATGTGCGTACCAGCGATCTTGCGGCCCAGTGGCGCAAAAAGGTGGGGGCGATCCCGGATGCCGAGGCAGTGACCTTTCAGGGGATTCTTTTTAGCCCGGGAAACCCGGTGGAGGTCCATTTATCGTTGGAAGACCGTGATCAATTGCTTGCAGCAGCAGGAGAACTCGAAGAGGCGCTTAAGGCCTATCCCGGTGTTTTCGATGTGCGGGACAGTTTCCTTCCGGGAAAACCGGAGATGCAAATCAAGCTCAAGCCCATAGCTCGAAGCCTGGGGCTTACCCTGGATGACCTGGCCCGGCAGGTGCGCCATGCCTTTTATGGTGCGGAGGCGTTCCGGTTTCAGCGGGATCGAGACGAGGTCAAGGTGATGGTCCTGTATCCGGAGGCGGAACGAAAGACGTTGGCCTCCGTGGAACAGATGCGGATTCGGGCTGCGGACGGATCTGAGGTGCCGTTCATGCAGGTGGCTGAGGTTACCATGAGGCCGGGGTATGCTACCATTGAGAGGGCACAGCGCAGGCGGGTGATTAAGGTGATGGCGGATGTGGATGAAACCGTCGCCAATGCGAACGAGGTGCGACAGGACCTGGCCTCCGATTTTCTGCCGGGCCTCAAGGTGCGGTACCCGGGACTGCGATACAGCATGGAAGGGGCTGGAAAGGAGCAAAAGGAATCCCTTTCCGATGTGGGACGGGCCTTTGTGGTGGCGCTTTTTGCCATCTATACCTTGCTGGCCATTCCGTTTCGGTCCTTTACCCAACCGCTGATCGTGATGGCCGCGATTCCCTTTGGGCTTGTCGGCGCTGTGGCAGGACACCTGTTGATGGGGCACAACTTGAGCCTGTTGAGCTTGTTTGGTATTGTCGGATTGGCAGGTGTTGCAGTAAACGATTCTTTGGTCCTGGTGGACGCGGCCAATCGGTTACGCCGGCGCAGAGGCGGGTCACGGGAGGCGATCATTGCGGCCGGCGGCCTGCGATTCAGGGCGATTATCCTGACATCGCTGACCACCTTTGCCGGGCTGACCCCCATGCTCATGGAGCGCAGCCTTCAGGCCCAGTTTCTGATCCCGATGGCGATCAGTCTGGGCTTCGGCGTGCTCTTCGGCACGGTCATCACCCTGTTGCTCGTGCCTGCGTTTTACCTTATCTTAGAAGACGTCCACGACCTTGTGGCCGCAGCCAGGGCAAAAGTCGGCCTGCGCGCGGAGCGTTGAGAAAGACGGATTGGATCAGTTCATGCGTGTTTCAACACTTACCCAGGTCATCCTGATCGTACTGGCCGTTGTGATTGTCACCGCGATCGGTGTGGGAGCGTGGTTTTACCGGTATACGGTCACGCCGGTTGGGGGATCGGACAAGACAGTGGCCGTATGGATCAAGCCGGGACAGGGGTTCTTTGAGACGATTGATCAGCTTCAAGGGCTCGGCTTGATCAGGCATCCGGAGAGATTTCGATGGCTGGCCTACCTGAAGGGCCTGGAGCGGCGGGTCCGGGCGGGTGAGTATGCCCTAAGCGCTTCCATGTCACCCCAGCAAATCCTGGAGACCTTGGTTCACGGCGAGACCGTGGTACACAAGGTGGTTGTTGCTGAAGGGGCGACCCTGGCGCGGATCGGGGAACTGCTGGAGCGTGCGGGGCTGATGTCCAAGCAGGCCTTTGTCCGGGCTGCGACCAATCCGGATGTGGCGGCGGCCCTCGGCCTGGAGGGCACGACGCTGGAAGGGTATCTGTTTCCTGAGACCTACCACTTTTTCAAGGGGGTCACTCCCGGGGGGGTCATCAACAAAATGGTCGCTCAGTTTCGATCGGTCTTTACCCCGGCGTGGGCCCAGCGTGCCCGTGCGATGGGGCTCAGTATCCATGAGGTGGTTACCCTGGCTTCCATCGTTGAAAAAGAGACGGCCGATCCGCGTGAACGGCCATTGATCGCTGCTGTGTTCTTAAACCGGTTGAAGCGCAAGATGCGCCTCGAGAGCGATCCGACCGTGATCTACGGCTTGAAATCCTTTGACGGCAATCTCACCCAAAGAGATCTCAAAACCCTTACGCCGTACAATACCTACCGGATCAAGGGACTGCCCCCCGGGCCGATATGCAATCCGGGCAGGGCATCCATAGAGGCTGTGCTGTTTCCCGCTGATGCACCCTACCTCTATTTTGTTTCAAAAAATGACGGAACCCACCATTTTTCCCGCACCCTTGCGGAACACAACCGGATGGTGCGACAATATCAGCTCAGACGGCACTGATAACCGGGATCGTTACTGCTTGGGAGCTTTGCACAACCTCCTGCCGGCAGTCAGGTCGTCTTCCCTCAAGGCGATATGATCCAGGCCGAGCCCGCCTGAGGCGGGCCGTGCCTCCGCCTAAGGCGGGATCGGCATATCGCCTTTCAGCAAAACGACCTGACTGCCGGGCGGCCGAGCGCGCAAAATGTTGCCCTGTAAGCGAGAGCAACGAGTTTTGCAAAGATCTCTGCTCGCAGATGCACCGAGTTTCCGTCCATGAATCCGTACACGGCGTTCTCTGCGACTCCTTGCCGGCAACCGGAACTGCCAACTGATTTGTATCAATATGTAGCGTTCATTTCGAACCTTACCCCAACATCATGGGGATGCCCCCGCAGTTCCGACAAAACCGTTCCCACCACCTTTCCCCTCTTGTTTTAATGACTGTGAAATACACAAAAAAATCGCTATCGTCTGGTGCTTTTTTGCTTGACATGGCAAAGAACGGTCTGGTATGTGGCGCAAAGTGGTTCAAAGTGGATGAAAGGTCAGGTCCAGCGGATGAGGTTTCGGGGGAGTTCCTTTCATAACCTGGATGCCAAGGGCCGGTTGATTATTCCAGCACGGTTTCGCGACGTGGTGAATCAAAGCCGGGTCGGGGCATTGATTGTCTCCAGGATGGACGGGGCGCTGTTTTGCTACACCTTTGAGCAATGGAGAAGGATTGAGGAACGCATCCTGAACTTGGCTGAAAAGAGTGAAAACATGCGGCGCTTTCGAAGGATATTTATCGGAGGCGCCTTTGAATGCGTGCTGGATAAACAGGGGCGGATCCTGATTCCGCCCACCCTGCGTGACGATGCGGCCTTGAATAAAGAGGTCGTTCTGGTCGGCGTGCTGGACCACTTTGAGATCTGGGCGCGGGAGGCTTGGCTCAAAGAGCATGAGCAGCTCCAGGATGATCTGAAGAATGAAGATATGAGAAACGAAATCGCCAAGCTGGGGCTCTAAGGTGCAAAAGGCATGCAATACCGCCACGTCCCCGTTCTGGTCCGTGAGGTGGTTGACTATCTCGGCTGTTCACCGGGAAAGACATATGTCGATGGGACCTTGGGCGGTGCAGGGCACGCCCAGGCGATTCTTCGCGCCATCGGCCCCGACGGGTTTCTTGTCGGCGTCGATCAAGACCCGGATGCCGTTAAGTGGGCGCGCGAATCTCTTCGCCGTGTCTCATCGAATGTTGCATTGTTCAACGACAACTTTGCACAACTTCCCTGGATCCTGCAGGCGGCCGGCAAGGCCCGCGTTCACGGGATTGTGCTGGATCTGGGCGTTTCGCGATATCAGCTGGAGGCGGGTGGACGGGGCTTCAGCTTCCAGCGCGACGAGCCCTTGGACATGCGGATGAACCCCGCAACAACCCTTACGGCGGAACAGATAGTCAATGAATTCTCAGAACACGACAGTGCA
>JAFDGP010000185.1 GCA_019309245.1 Deltaproteobacteria bacterium
GTCCAAATAGCACTGACCTGCATCAAATCCATAGGAACCCGAAAGATCCGGCTCTTGAGCCGCCCTGCCCTGTAGCGGCAGGTTCACCGCATAGGCAAGGTCGTCATAGGTAAACTCCACGTGCACGTCCGCGTTGTGGGTGCCCAAGGCATTGGCCAGGTAGCGCACATCAATGTCCCGGTGGCTGCCCGCGGATACCGTGCCGCTTCCCCCACCGCTTAAAATCTGGAAACGATTGGCATCGCTTCCGGTAAGCGTTACGTTGGTGATCGTCAAGGACAGTGTTCCGCTGTTTTGCAGCCGGCAGGTCCCGTCGTAGGGGTGGCCCAGGTAGGTTACTACATTCATCCCATAAGAACCGCTGAGGTCGTATTCCCGCGCGACAATGCCGAAAAGGTCGGTGTCGTCATTGGCAAAATTATCGCCGTCGTGCCACCATTCCAACCTGCACGTAGCCGTCTTGTTCCCTGATGATTGGCCGGCATTGGAAAAGCGGACCTTCCAGCAAAACTGCTGCCCCGGTCCCACATTGTGGAAACCGGATGACGGCTCTGTAATCAAAAAAGCCCCCTGAGGATTGCTGGTCAAGCTGACCCTTAATTGTACAGTATCCGAATTGGGGTTGGTGACACAGGGTGACCATGTGACAGAAGAGCTACCCGCAGACGGTGGATATATCTTGCCGAAATCTACAGTCCCGCTCTGGGTGCTCAATCCCCCGCCGCCTTTCTCCTGCCCTGTTACGACCCTGTCGGCTTCAAGAGGCTCAGCCGCCTGTTGGATGGGAATAACCGTCGAGGCATCCAACGGGTGCGCTGTTGGAGAAACTGCAGCAGCAAAACCGAGTGCACTGCTTGCGCCTGCTTGTGAATCATAGGTGATCGCAAGTCTTTTCCCGGCAATCTCGGCAATGGGAAAGACTTCGTCGATGTTGCCATGTTGTATACGAACCTTGTGTGCATACACATCAGGAATCTCGTCCCAATATTCCAGCGGCGTGTTGGGAAACCTCAAACTGGTCGGGTATCCGCTCAGATATTCAGGAATAATTGATCTTTCGCCTATGATTTCATTCATGGCTGCATTGGGATAATTCTGTCGAAGAAAGGTTACCAGATTGCTGCTGTAGCCCTCCAATGCTGTTTGAAGGTTGGACTCGTTCAGATCCCGCACATAGTCTGCGCCCAATTCACCGCCTGCGGCAGCAAGTAATGCCGCCTGGTCGTATCCCATGGCCGTTTTCAGATCAATCCCGGGGGTCTCCACATAGGGCTTGAACGCTGGATCAAAGACGTACGTGCTGCCGCCAATGGTGGCACTCACCCAAACACGGTCAAGGGTCGTCCACGTGGAATAGATCGTTGCAGGAATGCCACCACTGCCCAGAACGCCGGCAATGACCAGCTCATCGGCATCCGTGCCCAGCCAGTGCTGCATGTCATAGCCGTCAGCGCCTCCATAGTTGTCTATGGTCATCTGGCCGTAGACATATTGAGCCGTAAAACCGCTTTCTCGAAGCAGGGCGATCATCAAAGAGGCCTGATCAAAATCGTTTCCGCTTCGTTCCAGCAACGTGAGCGTCGCCCCTTTTAGGGATCCGAAATAGGGCACGTAATCGATATGGTTGCGTACATATTCGTAGATGAGCTTGGGGTCGTGTTGCAGGGCGCGGGCAAGGCCCACAATCTCCGGCGTCGCGCTTGTGGCGGAAGCCACACTGAACACCATTTTCTGTTTTTGGACCCCGTAGTGTGCCCGGGCTTCCTCAGGGCTGACAGGCTCCGCCCTTTCCATGAGCCAGCCGGGTCCGGCCACCTCGGCCAGGGCATAAGGGGTCAAAACAGCCAACAACATGAAAATAGCAATCCCAGTGGCCGAACAAAGCCTCTTTGTCAGTCCCATCTGCTTTTCCCTCCATTGCAATTGGTGGTACATCAGTCGCTCCCAAAAATCCAAGTCAGGCAAGTGCTGTGCGCCTTGCCTGTCACTATTGAACAATGTTGAAACCTCTTGCCACCGAATAGACCTTGATGGGCGTTGTACTGCCCATCTCAAAAAGTTTCACTTGCCCTTTAAACTTGAATCGCTCCCCCACCTGGGCTGTGGTGGGCAACCGGCCGACCATTTTGAGAACACGAGTATCCCCCGAGGCCAGGTTCTTCTTGACATCAACTTTTTTGCCCTGAGGATTGGTGAGCTTGGTCACACGCTCTGGATCCCCTGCCGGCAAATAGGGCAACACAATCTTGGCTTGGGCCAGCTTCACCTTGCACAAGGTGCCGGCATCCCCCTGGACCGTAACCTTGATTTTGAACTTTAGATTGGTTCCCGGACTGAACCTGGTGCCAACTTGCGGGGGCGATACATCGACATCAAAAGCCTTGACCTTTTTCCGCCAGGCAAAAACAATATCCGCACTTTGCGGCCCGCCCGCCTGGACCTGTTTGGTCAACCGGTTACCGACCTCGTCATAGGCGTACGTTGTGGTCGTTCCATCCGGATAAACGACCTCGTAAAGCCGGTTCAGATCGTCATATTGGTATTCCACGTTTTGTGCAAATGCCCGCGGCCAACAACACAAAGAAACCAACAACACCACAATCATGAGCACGCGTTTTTCCATGACGCCTCCTCCTTAATCTCAGAAAAACATGGCCCTGGAACATAGCGAAATATCAGGAATTCCATAGCCAGCTTTGGTTACGAGATGACAAGCCACCGCAAATAGATCTTTCGGGTTTATACAAACGCTTACCGGGTCTGGCGGATTCCACCTTGGCATTGGCAGATATTCAGCGGGTCGGTTACACAGATTGGCCGGCTTGTCAAGGTATAATGTGTACCCTGGGGACGTTGTTGACTATCTTGAATTACTTGTAAGGCCGTGATCAAATCAATCGAGCCTTAGAAGCCCGGCCGTGGATCGATTTTATTGATGACTACGATGGTTGCCTCTTCACCGCCACATGTACCGGCCGCCGGTCGAAGAACTGACACTTGTCCCAGGTACCCCGATTAAGTTCACCGAGGAGAGGCCCCGGGGGCACACCTACACATTGTAAGGGATTGGGCTGATTGATGAAGAAGGCGGTCATCGATGGGGTGAAGTTTCACATCAATGGATTGTGGCCAAGGCATGAATGATGCTTGACATCGCGGAAAATATTGTCTGTATTGTCGTCATATTTCAAGTAAATATGACGACAATACAGACAAATCATGCTTCCCAGGATACTTAAAGTCCCGCGACAGAGCTTCTTTTTGATGGGCAGGATGGATGATCGATAAGACAAGACTCGTTGACACCGTGTGCGAAAGGATGAAAACGTTGCCAGTCTCCCACGGCCTGGACCTGCGCACGTACAAGCGGAACCGGTCGGTGGTGATCGCTAAATTGACTGAAGATGACCTGCTGGTCATTGAAGATGGGTTTTTCAAGGAACGCTTTCGGATAAAGCGGAATAAGCTGAGAAAACTGCTGAAAACGCTTATGAAGAAGGAGTTTCCCAGAAGTCGAAAAATCAGGCTCTATGTTCTGGAGGATTTTTCAGAAGATGAGGCCTTGAACACAAAGCGAAAGATCTTTAACGGATACAGGGAAACCTGGAGACGTCCATAAATTAACAAGCTGCCGTTGAGGAGGGGAACATGAAAAAAATGCTCAGTGTCCTGGTCTTCTGTCTTCTGTTGGTATCACCTGTCCCCTCTTTTTCAGCTGATTTCGGTCCGAATTCAGCTGATCTTAATGGGTTTTTCCCGGGTAAATCCGGCGACAGGCTGGTGAGCATGGGTTGCGATACGGGCGAGGTCTTCTATCTGGATATGGTTGGGAAAGAAGAGATTGCCGGGGTTCGATGTCTGAAAATAAATGCCGTAACAGACGGCACGCTGGGTACCCTCTGGATGGCACAAGATACGGACGGCACGATTTGGGTGCGCCAGATTTATTTCCATGCAAGCGGCGTAACCTACTCGTATGGAAACGGCATCAATTATCCCTTTATGCCGGCAAATCCTCAGGTTGGGGATCGCGTTTCGCAGTCCTGGCCCGAACCTGAGCGCCAGTGCCGCATCCAGGAAGTCGGGGTGTCGGTCGACCAGACGTGTTGGGGAATGGGGCCATACCAGGATTGCGTTAAAATCGTGTGTGGAGATACCCCCAACTACGATGACGAATCTGAATACTTCTGCCCGGGGGTCGGGACGGTCCAGTATTACCGGCACGGCGTTCTTTTGAGACAACTCAAAGAGGTCATCAGGAACAACTGCCCTGGAGATCTTGATCTGGACCGGGATGTAGATGGGGCCGACCTGGCAACCATGGCTGAACAATACGGGCACACCTGCCCTTTGACCGTGTCAATAGCCGATATGTTTTGACGTGTCCTGAATACGGCCAGAAGAAGTGCGCTTGATGATAAGTTCGAATACACCCGAGGGGCTATGCCGGGTCCACACGCCCCCGTTGTGCGGGCAACGGTTCCATCATGCACCTTGTCCCGGACTCTTTGTTCTACGCGAGGCAACCCGGGGTAGCGGTTCGAAGATGCGCTCACAGTTCAAGGAAGATATCTTTACGGATAACAAGGAGATGCTCGCAAAGCGTGCCGCAAAAAATCAGATCACCATCCCCCCAAAAAATCCGACCATCCTGGAGATCATCGACGAGTTGAGGAAAAAAGCAGATTTCAGATAACACCTTGGTGGCCCATCGCGTTAATGATTTCCGAGAGCAATCCCGCATAAAAGGAGGCCCTGGTCAAGTTGATCGCCGGTTTGATTCCCAGCCGGAATTAGGTCATTGGTGAACAGCCGTACGGCACTGTGAGGTGCTGCAAAAAACCTTACACACTGGGCCCTGGATGAAGAAATTACAAAGCCTAAGGAACGTTAGTAACGCGTGTATTGACTGCAGTCTTTGTCGAACTCCCGTATGATTTCCTCAGTCAAGGTAGGCCTGATCTGGGGAAGTATCTCAAGAAAGGTTTGGGTTGTCACCTTGCAGTCCTGTCCGTTCGAGTATTCCATCTCAAAGGTATATTGGCTCACCCTTTGAAACAAGTATTCAATATCAGCAGGAGTAAAAAAGGGAATCATACGAATGATCTTTTCTACATCTACCTCGCCGTAATTGGTGTTCCGGAGATATTGCTGAAAAATATGTCGTTTGCTCTCGTCGTCCAGAGGCCCTACAGGGATGATGCAGTCAAAACGACCCGGCCGCAAAAGGGCTGCATCCAGTTGGCGAATGTAATTCGTAGCGCATATGAGTAAAATATTTCGCCTGTCCACCTTGAGCAATGGCACCTGCTTGAGAAGCTCGTTGGTTATCGACTTGTCGATTCGAGACGCCCGGTCGCGACTGGCGGCAATTTCTTCGAATTCATCAATGAAAACTACAACCCTGTCCAGGCTGCGGAC
>JAFDGP010000005.1 GCA_019309245.1 Deltaproteobacteria bacterium
CGTGATTGAAAAGACTTTGGCCCTGCCGGGGTTTCCCAAAGATGTCCCCGGCAAGGACGTGATGTGCGGGTTTGGTCGAAATGCCGTTATGGGGGTTGCAGACAAGATTATCGAGGCGGTCAAAACGGGTGCGATCCGACATTTTTTTCTGGTGGCTGGATGTGACGGCGCCAAACCGGGACGAAACTACTATACTCAATTCGTTGAACAGGTCCCTCGCGATTGTGTAGTCCTAACGCTGGCGTGTGGCAAGTTTCGATTTTTTGATAAGGATCTGGGGGATATCGGCGGCATTCCGAGGCTTTTGGATATCGGGCAGTGTAATGACGCCTATTCGGCCATCCAGATTGCGGTTGCTCTATCTAAGGCCTTTGACGTGGAGGTGAACGATCTGCCCCTTTCCATGGTCCTGTCCTGGTACGAGCAGAAGGCAGTGGCTATTTTGCTGACGTTGTTTTATCTGGGGATCAAGAATATTCGACTGGGACCGAGCCTTCCGGCCTTTTTGACCCCGAACGTGCTGGATGAGCTGGTGAAAAATTTCAATATCATGCCCATCAGCACTCCGGAAGAGGACCTGAAGGCCATCCTGGGATGATCAGGTCACCCAGTGAAGGCTCGGTAGTCTCACTTTGAAAGAGGAGGAGGTCAACATGAAATGTCCCGGACAAGATACGCGCTACTGGAAACCCGGTGCGATCTTTGAGGCCAAGTGTCCGGAGTGCGGAAGTGACGTGGAGTTTTTTCAAGACGACGTGACCAGGACATGCAGCCGTTGCGGGCACCGGTTCACAAACCCGAAAGTGGATTTCGGCTGTGCGTCGTACTGTCCGTATGCGGACCGGTGCCTTGGAGACCTGCCTCCTGAGATCATTGCCGCGCGGGAGGACCTGCTCAAAGACCGGGTGGCCGTGGAGATGAAACGCTATTTCGGACACGACTTCAAGCGGATCGGCCATGCGGCCGATGTGGCCAGATACGCCGAACAGATCGTTAGAGAGGAACAGGGCAACCCCGCCGTGGTCCTGTGTGCGGCCTATCTGCACGATATCGGGATTCACGAGGCGGAGCGAAAGTATCACAGTACGGCCGCCCGGTATCAACACCGGGAAGGCCCCCCGATTGCCCGGGAGATCTTGACCCGGCTCGGGGCGCAGGAGGCTCTGATCGAGGAAGTTTGCGATATTGTGGGCCATCACCACCATCCGCGCGAAAAAGAGACCCTGAATTTTAAAATCCTCTACGATGCGGACCTGATTGTAAACCTTGTGGAACGCCAGACCGGGACCAGGATGAAGACCGAGAAGCTGGCCCGCATCATCGAAAAGGACCTCTTTACGGAATCCGCAAAACAGCTCGCGCGCAGGGCCTTGTTGGGAGAAAACGGATGAAGATTAAAAGAAAAATTATTCACATTGATGAAGACCGTTGTGACGGGTGCGGCCAGTGCGTCCCGTCTTGTGCGGAAGGAGCGATTCAGGTGATTGACGGAAAAGCTCGGCTGGTTGCGGAAAAGTACTGCGACGGCCTGGGTGCGTGCATGGGGGAGTGTCCCCAGGGGGCGCTTTCCATCGTGGAACGCGAAGCCGAGAGGTTCGACGAAGAGGCGGTCGAGGAACATGTACGCCGCACGGCCGAACAGGGGCATTCCGACGAGACACCACTGGCCTGCGGATGTCCTTCATCGCAGATTCAAACCTTTTCAGTCGGTCTGTCGTCCGCGCTTGAGGTCCCACCCTCGGGGAGCCGTTCGGAGGCCGCCCTGTCTCATTGGCCGGTTCAGATCAGGCTGGTCCCGCCGTCAGCGCCGTTCTTACAAGGGGCGGACTTGCTGGTGGCCGCAGATTGCACGGCCTTCGCCTATGCGAATTTCCACCGGGATTTTGTCCGTGGAAAGGTGGTGTTGGTGGGGTGCCCGAAGTTCGACGACGGGCAGGCATACGTGGAAAGATTCACCGAGATATTCAAGCGGGCGGATATCAAAAAAATCACGGTATTGATTATGGAGGTGCCCTGTTGCCGGGGGTTGCCGGCAATCGTGGAAAAGGCCATGGTGGCCGCCGGGAAACGGATCGCCGTGGAAAAAGTAGTCATCAGTGCAAGGGGACGGGTATTGGACAGGGAGGCTGCGGCATGAGTTGGCGGTATTCCTGAGAACCCTGAATCGTCGGGTCGGGATCCGAACATCGAAAATACGGTATTTCGTATCCCAAAATGGGGACTTCACCCCATATATTTTTCTCTATGGTTGTCCTAGGGTCTTTAAAAACACGGGGGCAAGATCCATGGTTCGTATGACGGCGTTCCTTTAACAATCACGGACGTGCCTGATCGTCCTGTCGAAAGGGGGTGATGCGATGTCTTCACAGGGACGTTCCCCGAGGACCGGCCGGTCGAGGGGCTGGTGGTTTGGGGTACTCGTCGGGGTTGTCTTGACAGTCATCACTGTATTGGCATCCGGTTTCATGATCGAGACCACCAACACAGATACCTTTTGCGTGACCTGCCATGTGATGACACCCTTCAGGGACTCGTGGCAACAGGCGGTCCACGGCGGTCAAAACCGCCAGGGCTTTGCGGCCCAGTGTGTGGACTGTCATCTTCCGCACGGAAACTTCTTTGAGTTTTTCATGGTCAAAGGCATGACTGGTACCGGCGACGTCATCCAGAATTTTTATATTGACGGCGCTGAATTTGACTGGGCGGGCAATGCGGAAAAACGGCGGCTTGATTTCACGTTTGACAGCGCCTGCCGCCATTGCCACCATGTGCTTACACCTCCCGGGATGCCTTCGGGCGGTTTTATTGCCCATCGGGCCTATCTAAGGGGGGATACCGGGAAGCGATGTGTCGCATGTCATCCCCGGGTGGGGCACAAAGACATGGTTGAGATGGCTGAAAGGTTTTTTGAAAAAACCTGACCCGGAAAGGAGGACGGGCGATGAAGCGTTTATTGCTGGACGTGATGACGGCATGTGCGGTGCTGCTTGTCGGGACCGTGGTTGGTATGGCGGCGGAGGCACAGTTTCCGAACTTGTCGGACAAAAAGGATCTTGTGATCAAAAGAGGCTTTACCAAAGACGCGCTGGCGTGCATTGAATGCCACGCGAAAAAGATGCCGGGCATCGTGGAGGCCTGGAAACAGAGCCGAATGAGCCATGCGGGCATAGCATGCTACGACTGCCATGTGGTGGAGAAGCGTTCGCCCATGGCAAGCCAGTGTGAAGGTGTTAAGGGAACCCAGATATTCATTTCTCCCATGGTCTCGTCAAAGACCTGCTCGCGGTGCCACCCCCAGGAAGTGGAACAATTTTCGAAAAGCGGCCACGCCGTGCTGGCCGGCATGCCCGTATGCGATCCGAAAAAACTGGCCGGCAAGATGTTGCGGCTGATGTATGAGAATGAAGGCGCCGCGTTTATGGACGATATCAAACTGACCCTGGATGGACTCACACCAAAGGACATGCCCCCGTCCAACCGTGCCGCACGGGCCTCCGGATGTCAGATGTGCCATGGGACCCAGGTAGAGCTCGGGCCGGACAACAAACCGATCAACGAAACCTGGCCCGGCGGGGTCGGCATGCGGTATCCGGACGGTTCCATCGGAAACTGCACCGTGTGTCATACACGACATAAGTTTTCCATTGCCGATGCCCGCAAACCCGAGGCCTGCGGTGCATGCCATCTGGGCCCGGATCATCCCAATATCGAGATCTATTTTGAAAGCAAACACGGCCAGCAGTACCTGGCTCACGGCGATGAGTGGCGATATGACAGCGCCCCCGACACCTGGGAGCCGGGCGACTACACGGCGCCCACCTGTGCGACATGCCACATGAGCGGTATCGGCGAGCTGGCCACAACCCACAATATCAACGACCGGCTAAAATGGGACTTGGTGCACAAAAAGAGCGTTCTTCGCAGCGGTGAACGTGGCGATGGCGCCAAGGCCGATGTCTTGATGAGAAAGGTATGTGTCAATTGTCACAGCCGGACCCATACGGATATCCAGATGAATACCCTGGATAATGCGGTGGCTTTGTACAACAAGTTCTGGGACGGGGCTGTGAAGATGAAACAGGAGCTTGGTAAAAAAGGCCTGCTGAAAAAGGATGCCTGGAAAGACGGGTTCCAGGAACTCATGTATTATTTGTGGCATCATACGGGACGCCGGGCCCGCCAGGGGGCGGCCATGAACGCACCGGATTACGCCCACTGGCACGGGTTCTTCCAGATTTTTCAGCTCTACAAGGACATGGAGGACCTCTATGAGTACCGGATGAAAAACAACACGTTCGAACCCCTGAGTCCGGTAATGAGTACGGGGCCTTACTAACGGGGTCCCCGTGTCCATAAGTCAAAAATTTTTTAAGAGAAACTAGCCGGAAAGAGACCCCGCTTCCCCGGGAATTAAACGATGGGCAGCGGGGTTTATTTTTGGTATTACGGCGTCCATGTCGGCCTTTTTTTGCTTGTGTCGTTTGAGCAACACGTCGCCGGTCCCGGTAAAAAACAGGAGGCTTCGTCCCCGTGTGCCCCCGGTATCCTCGGCGGCCACGCGAATATTGAATCGGCGCAGGTAGGTCTTGCAGACTTCCAGGTTTCTTTTTCCAACATGAAGTGCTGGGTTTTCACCCCCGAGCAGCATGGCACCGCCGAAGACCTTGGCAATCAACCGGTCCTGACGAGACCCTGCCAGCAGCATGGCATCCAGCAGGCTCTTCATGGCCACGTTGCCGTATTGGGGCGTGGCCAGGCCGTCGCCGTCCCAGTAGGGATACATGTAGTGGTTGATCCCTCCGATCTTGAGTGAGCCGTCCCAGAGGCACACGGAAATACATGAGCCCAGGACCGTTTTGATCACGGCCGGTTTTCTGGACACATAAAGCTGCCCTGGGACGAGATATTGGTCGATGGGGTATGAGCTTGTCATGAAGGTTTCTAAAAGAGCACCGCGTCGCCGGTTTCGTCTCGGTCGTCGATGTGACCGGGGATACAAAGAGCCTGATCGTGCCCGCTGCGGGGGAGCGTGACATAAAATGTCGTGCCGCCCCCGGGCCGGGGTTCGTGTCGAATCTTGCCCCCCAGCAGTCCGGTCAAGGCGACAGCCACACTGAGCCCCAATCCGGTACCGCCGTGTTTTCGGGCGATGCCCATGTCCGCCTGTTTGAACCGTTCGAATATCAGGCGGGCGTCTTGCCGGCGAATTCCTTCACCGGTATCGGCCACCGTGATTTCAACCGTTTCACCTCCGCCCTTCAGGCGGATGTGAACCGCGCCCTGGTCTTGATTGAATTTGACGGCATTGGAGATCACGTTGGCCAGGATAAGTTTCACCTTGGCCCCGTCAGCCACGATGCGGAGATGGTCCTCGAGGTCGGTGGTGACGGCGAGCCCTTTTGCCTTGATGTCGTAGGCCTGCTCCTGAAGAATATCCCGGATCATGGCGGCCGGGTCCACGGAGTGTCTGACCAGGTGTTGCTCTCCGGCCTCAAGCAACGCGGCCTCCAGGATATTGTCGAGTTGAAAAGACAGGTGATGAGCCTCCCCCACGATGGTCTCCATGATCTCGATCAGGCGGTTCTGGTCCACGACCTTTTTTTCCGCGAGCAGCCGGGCGAGCCCACTGATGGCTGCTAATGGATTCTTGATTTCATTTCGAATAATGCCCAGAAAGTGGCTTTTCAACGCATCCGCCTCCAAGAGCCTGGTATGAGCCAGGTCGAGTTTGTCATGCATGGTGCGCAGGTCTTTTAGCGCCTTGTTTTTTTGTTCGAAACGAACTTTAAGCTCGTTGAGCAGGTCGTCATCCGAAATGTCGGCAAATGCGGTTCGATCCATAAGACCTCCCTTGCAAGTCGCGCTCCGGGGCTGAACGGCCCGGTCGAGACTGATCGCTTCTTGCGTCACTGCGGCATCACCTTGGTGATGGTTTGAAGGAGTTTCTCCTCAGAGAAGGGTTTCACCAGCCATCCTGTGGCGCCGGCGGCCTTTCCTTCCATCTTCATAGCCGTGTCTGAAACAGTGGTGAGCACGAGGATGGGGACAAACCGACCATGGGGCAGTTTTCTGACCTCCTTGATCAAGGAAATGCCGTCCATATGGGGCATGTGAATGTCGACAAGCAGCAAATCGGCCTTTTTTTCTTTAAACTTCGTGAGGCCTTCTAAGCCGTCGCACGCCGTTTCCACGTCAAAGCGTTCCGAAAGGGCTAAAGACACGAAGTTTCGCATGGACGATGAGTCATCCACATACAGGACTCTTTTCACCTTCACCATCTCCTTTACCGATTCCGGGGATGCTGGGCGACAGACGGGGCGGATCGAGCCTGTGCGAGCGCACCGTGCCGCCGCCTGCCTGCTCGATAATCCAGGGCCCGACCTGTTCCAGGGGCAACACCGCATCCACCGCATTCAACTTGATGGCCTCCTTGGGCATGCCGAACACCACACACGATGATTCGTCCTGGGCCACGGTTGCCGCACCGGCCTGCTTGAGCGCCAGCAGGCCTTGGGCGCCGTCTGCGCCCATGCCGGTTAACAGCACTCCCAGGGCATTCCTGCCGGCATGGCGCGCTGCAGACCGAAACAGCACATCCACCGAAGGCCGGTGCCTGGAGACCAGGGGACCGTCTTTGAGTGCGACATAAAAACGCGTCCCATTTTTCTTTAACAGCATATGTCGGTTTCCCGGTGCGATCAGAACCCGTCCGGGCAACAGGATGTCGTTATGGGATGCCTCCCGGACCGAAAGGCGGCACAGCCCATCCAGACGCCGGGCGAAGCTGCCGGTAAACTGGTCCGGCATGTGCTGTACCACGGCGATGCCGGGAGAGTTGTTGGGCAGGGCTTCAAGCAGGACCCGAAGCGCTTCCGTGCCGCCGGTTGAGGCGCCTACCACAACGATTCGGGACGAATCCAGGCAAACGGGTTGCGCCACGGGGACCCGGTTCGGCCGGCCCCTATGAATTTGTCCTTTGAGCCGTGCCTGGGCTGCCGCTTTAACGGCGTCACAAATGGCGATGCGGGATTCCTGGACAAGGAGTTGGGATTTGAGCTTCGGCTTTGTAATGATCTCAACCGCACCGTATTCCAGGGCTTTAAGCGCCGTCTGGCTGCCCTGCCGGGCGAGCGCCGAACACACCACCACGGGTACGGGGTGTTGGGCCATGAGCTTTTTGAGAAACGACAAGCCGTCCATGCGCGGCATCTCCAGGTCCAGCGTGATCACATCCGGCGCCACTTTGCGCATCTTGTCCGCAGCGTCATACGGATCCGAAGCGGTTCCCATGACCGCAATGTCCGGATCAGATTCCAGGATCTCTTTCAGACACCGTCTGACCAGGGCGGAGTCATCGACGATAAGCACGCTGATCTTTTTTTCATTCATAGGCGGTGCGGTGTGACCGCGGATCTTTCGGCCGGCTTCCTGTAAATCGTCGGGGCCACCCGGACAAAATTGTTGTTGATTCCGTCCAGGGTCTCGGCGTGACCGATAAACAGAAAACCGCCCGAGGCCAATCGGTCAAAGATCTTTTTAAAAAGGCGCTGTTGGGTTTCTCTGTCGAAATAGATGATCACATTTCGGCAGAATACAATGTCCATCACGCTTCCCGTGTCGAGATTTGGGTCCATGAGGTTCAGCCGCTTGAATTGAACACGCCGCCGCAGCTCGGGGACGATCCGATAATAGCCCTTCTGCGATCCGACACCCCGCATGACATAATTTTTCCTGAGCTGGAAGGGCACACTCCGGATCTTTTCCTCACCATAGACCGCCCTTTGTCCCATGGCGATCATGGTCGCGGACAGGTCCGTGGCCAGAATAGAAAATTCCAGCCCCGGTCGTTCGGATATGAACGCCGCCATGGTTATGGCAAGGCTATAGGGTTCTTCTCCGCTTGAGCACCCTGCGCTCCAGAGCCTGATGGTTTGACCGGTGCCGGGCCGGCGGTGTTTAAGGAGCGACGGCAGGGCCTGGGAACGCAGGTATTCAAAGTGATGCGGTTCTCTAAAAAACTCCGTCCGGTTTGTGGTGACCGCATCGATCATCTTTGTGCATTCGTCCGGGTTTCCGGGTGGCCGAAACACGTAGTCGTAGTACTGCGCGTAGGAGGTCAACCCCAAGGCCCGAAGTCGTTTCTGAAGCCTGGAGGCCAGCATGGCCTTTTTGGCCGGTGGCAGGGTGATACCACACTGGTCATGGATAAATCGGCTGAAACGGGTAAACTCAGCGTCCGTCATTCCCGCGATTTCCAGCCATGAGCCTCCCCGGGGGTGGGTCACACGGGTTTGTTTTTGGGTCGATACCAGGTCCAAGGCTTCAGAGCTCCCTATGTCATCCTGTGGTTGTTTGAGCGGGTCGTTTTCCCCGGCAATGTCTCCTTTTTCCCTGAGCGGCGTTTTCCCCACATTTAAAGTTCACGCCCTGAAGGCAGTCCTGCCTGCGGGGTTTTGTCCGGCCCGGGGGCTACATCCTTTCGAATTCCTCGTCCAGATCATCGCCTTCCGACAGATCCAGTTCCACCCCCCGGGGTTCAGCGTCTGCATCCTGGGGTTCTTCAAAGGCCCTGCTCTCCCATGGCCCGGTTCCGGTGGAAGCAGGTTCACCTGAACGCCTACTTGCATCGTGTCCGGTCGGTCGATGTCCAGTGACGAAAAAACCGACGACTTCCTGCAACTGTTCCGCCTGGCTTGAAAGCTCTGCGGCCGAGGATGCCATTTCTTCCGAGACCTGCGCATTTTGTTGGATCACCCGATCCAGTTCGACCAGGGTCCGGTTAGTCTGCTGGACCCCGGTAGTTTGTTCCGTGCTGGCCGCACTGATCTCTTGAATCAGTATGGAGGTCTTCTGGATGTCCGGAACGAGCTTGCCCAGTCGTTCGCCGGCCGTTTCGGCTACCTGCACGCTCGATGAGGTGAGGGCGCTGATTTCCGCAGCGGCCTTCTGGCTCCTTTCGGCCAGCTTGCGGACCTCCGAGGCCACCACCGCAAATCCTTTGCCCTGCTCCCCGGCCCGTGCGGCTTCGATAGCCGCGTTCAGGGCGAGCAGATTGGTCTGCCGGGCAATTTCTTCGATAATGGAAATCTTATCCGCGATGTCCTTCATCGCCTTCACCGCCTCGCTGACCGCTTCACCACCTTGCGTGGCATCCTGGGCGGCCTGCATGGCGATCTTTTCAGTTTCGCGGGCATTGTCCGCATTTTGCTGAATGCTCGAATTCATTTCCTGCATCAACGCACTGGATTCTTCTGCAGAGGCAGCCTGCTGAGAGGTGCCTTCCGACAGGTGTTGGGCGATGGAACTGAGCTGTTCGCTGGCTGCGGTCATGTTGTCAGATGCGGATCGCACGTCTGAGACCACCTTCCGAAGCTGCGTGACCATGCGGTTTAGCGCGTGACCCAGGACATCTTTTTCCGAGGTGATTTCGAGCTCCACGTTCAGGTCGCCGGCACCGATGCGATCTGCGAGCATGGCCATGTCCTTGAACCTGGAGACCATCTTTTCCACGGATCTTGCCAGGGCTCCGACCTCGTCTTTTTGTCGAATGTCCACCTGACTGGCGGCCTCAAGATCGCCCCGGGAAACGGCCTCAAACGCGTTGGCCAGCTTTCTGAGCGGCCGGGCCACAAACCGGGTAACCAGCGGATACATGATCAAGATCAGGGTCAAGACGATTCCGGCCATCATACACAACGAACCCTTGATCGTGGCGCTCTTGATCGCGGACATGGTCTGGTCGGCCTGCCGGGAGAGCTCCTTGAGAGCCGCGGTGGAAAACTTGAAGTACGTGGTCCCGGCAATCTCGCCGGGAGACCAGTCCTCATGACAGACCCCACACCGGCTTGTGACCACAAGGGGTTGGTAGATTTCGATCACATCGTCGGAGGGGGCCATTACCATGGCGGCACTTTTGGCAACCTTGAGTTTGATGTCTTGTCCCAGGGTGGTCTTGGATGGAGATGAAACCGAGGAATGAGAGACCTGTCCGTCCCGGTCAAACAGGGAGAACTCCAGGAGCCCCTCGACGTCCCTTTGGTTTTTGATGAGTTGTTCAAAGTGCGCCATTTCTCCGCGTTCGATCAGACCGGCCACCGCCTTTTGTATGGCATGATGCAGGTTGGCCGCATAGCTTTTCTCAATTTGTCCCGCCACGCGTAGATTGGCCTGGGACAAGTCCGACAACAGATCCACTGTGATCATGTAATTGATGCCCTGAGCCACAGCCAGCACCACCAACAGTCCTCCGATCAGACAAAGAATTAATTTGGTATGAAGCCTCATGACACAAATCCTCCTTGGTTACAGGCATTCATGGAACTCGATTGCGATCTGGTTTCGATTTCCGACCCAGAGGCATTGTCGTGTGTCCCACTCAGGTGGCCCTTCCGATCCAGGGCCTGCAGCTCATTTCCGGTTAAGACCGTATTGATATCCAGCAACATGACAAACTCGGTGTCCTGCCTGGCCATACCTTGGAGCATGTTTGCGCTGACGTGTGTGCCCAGGCTGGGGGCCGGTTCTATGTCACGGTCGGCGATCTCGGCGACCTCGCGCACGGAATCCACTACCAAGCCCACGGAAGCGGGTTCATCGTCGACAAGCAATTCACAGATGATGATGCAGGTGTCGAGCGTGTCGCGGGCTTCCGACATGCCGAGTTTCTTCCGAAGGTCGATCACGGGAACCACGTGTCCCCGTAAATTAATGACCCCGCGCATGAATTCTGGAGTCGCCGGCACCGGAGTGATCTTGGTCATTTCCAGGACCTCTCTTACGGAGCCGATCTCAAAAGCAAAGAGCTCCCGGCCCAGACAAAAGGTCAGGTACTGATTGGTGTTTGCACCGGTTTGTTCCATGACAGGCCCTCTGTGTTCCAAATGGTTTGTTGTTGCCGCGAGGCGGTGCGAATGAGTCCCGGGACGTCCACGATGAGAGCCACCGATCCGTCTCCCATGATGGTGGCCCCGGCGAGACCTTCGACATGCTGGCAGAGTTTTCCCAGAGACTTGATGACCGCCTGATGCACGCCGATGATCTCATCCACGGCGATGCCCAACCGCTGGTCTTCCGTGTTTAACACCACGATTTGCTCTATGGGCGGTCGGTCTTGTGGAATGCAAAACAGGTCTCTGAGACGAACATAAGGGACCCATGAGCCTCTGATCGGGACCAGGTGTTGCCCGTGGACCCTTTGGATATCTCGGGCGGTCAACTCTACGCACTCCTCTACCAGGGTCAGCGGCAGGACGAAACGCCGTCCCTGAACGAGAACGAGAAAACTGTCGATGATCGCCAGGGTCAGGGGAAGGCATAACGTCACCGTGGTTCCCCGCCCTTTTTCGCTGGATAGCGCGATGGTGCCCCGAAGGGCCTCGATGTTCCGCCTGACCACGTCCATTCCCACACCGCGCCCTGAAACGTTGCTGACCTTGGTGGCGGTTGAAAACCCCGGGGTGAAAATCAGATCGAATAGATCGGCATCGCTCAGATGCACACGATCTTCTATCAAGCCCTTTTCGAGGGCCTTGGCGCGGATGGCATCCGGGTCCAGCCCTCGCCCGTCATCTTGGATGGTAATGATTACGTTGCCTTCCCGGTGAGTGGCCGCCAGACGGAGGGTGCCCCGTGGAGGCTTGCCGAGTTTTATGCGCTCTTCAGGCGATTCAAGGCCGTGGTCTACAGCGTTTCGAATCAGATGGACCAGCGGGTCGCCGAGGCGTTCGATGACGGTCTTGTCCAGTTCCGTGTCGGCGCCTTCGGTGACCAGATCGATATCCTTGCCCAGCTCGGCGCAAAGGTCCCGAACCAGGCGCTTAAACTTTCGAAATGTGGTGCCAATGGGCAACATCCGCAGCTCCAGGGCGCAATCCCTGAGTTCCGAGGTGAGCCTTCCGATTTGTTCCACCGGGTCGGCCAGCTTCGGGTCCTCAAGCGAAGAGGCCGCCTGAACCAGCCGGTCCTGGTTCATGACCAGCTCGCCGACGAGGTTAATGAGCACATCTAATTTCTCGGCGGCTACCCGTACGGTGGACGCCTTCCTGGTTTCCGTTTGCCGGCGCAGGGTCTTTTGGACCTCAAGTGCGGATTTGAGCCGGTCGGCAGAGACCTCGCCGGCCTCCACCAAAAGCTGACCGAGTTTTTTCTGGCGACTCAGGGCCTGGTCGATCCGCGAAGGCGTGGTATCTCCCCGGGCGATCAGGATGTCCCCCAGACGGGCGGAGGCCGGGTCGTCCGCAAACGGCGTGCCTTGGGTAAGGGGCTGAATGTCGATGTCGCTTTCATCTTCCACGAAGATGAAGACATCCTTGACCGCGTTAAGTCCGCAGTCCGAGGTGAGCACGATGTCCCAGGAAAAATAACACGTTTCAGCGTCCATGTCGGCCAGGGGAGGGATCCGATCCGTGAGCGCCGTGGCACTGCATTCTCCCAGTGCCCGAAGCTCCTGGATGAGCAGGGCCGGGTCAAGGCCCGTCTGAAAGATACGACCCGGAGGACGGAACCGGATCTGGTAGGTCATCATCCTTCCCTTGCCGTCATCATCCGCGGCCTGTGTGTCCGGGGCTTCGGCCGGCTGCGAGGCCTGCAACGCGGGCACCGGCGCTGTTTCTCCGAGCAGGGCGTTGAGTGAATCCACAATTTGTTGAGCCTGCGGATCAGCTTCGGGCGCGTCAGCGGGTTCGTCCAGCATGGCCTTCATGCGATCTCGTGCGGCCAGAATTATTCCGATGAGCTCCTGGGTGATGGGCAGTTCGCCGTCACGGGCCTTTTGAAGGGCGTTTTCTACGTGGTGGGCGAATTCGGCGATCCGGTCGAAACCGAACATGGCGCCGGAGCCCTTGATGGTGTGGACGGCGCGGAAGAGCCGGTCGATGGCCTCTGGATCCTCCGGGCGCTGCTCCACGTCCAGGACGGCATCCTCCATTTCCGAAAGACGCTCCTCGGCTTCCTGCCGGTATCCTTGTGCAAATTGATTCAGATCGTTCATGAATCCTGTTGCCGTTTAGAGTCCGGGCCCGCGCCGCCGGGCGCTTACGAACGTATCAGCCTCTTGACTGTTGCCAGAAGCTGATCCGGTTCGAAGGGTTTTTCAAGACATCCCGTAGCACCGGCCGCCCGGGCCTCATTGATCTTGTCTTTCTGAGATTCGGAGGTCAGCAAGACCACCGGCATGAACCGGTGCAGAGACTCGGATCGGATGGCCTTGGTCAGGGCGATGCCGTCCATGTTGGGCATGTGCAGATCGGAAATCAACAGGTCCACCCGGGTTTTTTCCAGTTTTTCAAAGGCCTCCTGCCCGTCGACCGCGGCGACCACCTTGAACCCGGACTTTTCAAGCACAAAGGTGGCCATCTCTCGGATGATATCGGAATCATCGACCACCATGATGACTTTGGACACAGCCTATGCTCCCTTTGAAAAGATCGGGTGTTCCGGAACCAGCCCGGCCCTGTGAGCGGCCTCTATGACCGGCCCCGCGGGCTGTTGAAAAGATACGGGCTTTCCCGTCAGCTCGGCGCTCTTGCGGGCCGCGCACAGGACCTGGATGGCTGCTGTGTCACAGTCCTCAACCCCACTCAGGTCCAGGATCATTCCGGGGTGCTCTTCCAGACACGCCAACAGGTGCTGCCGGAGCTCCGAGGCGTCATAGATCGTCATGGATCCGGTGATGCTCAGGGTTGCGCCGTTGTCGGATTCGGTTTTTTTAATTTCCAAGGTGGACCGCCTCGTAGCTTTATTGACCTGGTCTTTCGTGACCATCCCACATTCAATACTGCAAAGTTTGTTCCACCCGGTTTAGGCCGGTATCCAGCCGGGCCGGTCTAAACGGGCATCGGCCATGAGGTCAAACAGATGGAAGGACGCCGGGTGGGATGTCAAGAATATGACACGGACCTGCTTTGTTGGTGGGCGCTTGAAGTACAATAGTACGTCGGCACGCCCACCGCCTCGCATCTCCGGCAAACTCGGGGGTGTGCGTTTGACCGCAGCCGGCGGCTCGGCTATATTCGGAAACGGGTCGGGCAACGAGTTTTGCAAAGGTCTCATCGAACCATCCGGTTTTCCGCGCCGACACCCCCGTTGCGTTTGTGATACCCCATGACCATGAAAACACATGTTTCCACCATCCGCGTTGTCGGGGCAAGACAGCATAACCTCAAAAACCTGAACCTGGCGATTCCCCTGGGTTATATCACGGCGGTTACCGGCGTGAGTGGTTCGGGGAAATCCTCGCTGGCCTTTGACACCCTCTATGCCGAGGGACAACGTCGCTACGTGGAGACCTTTTCCGCCTACGCTCGCCAGTTCATGGATCGGATGGACCGGCCGAGTGTGGACCGCATTGAAGGGATTCCTCCTGCCGTTGCCATCGACCGCAAAGATCCGGTGCGTACGTCCCGGTCCACGGTGGGCACCATGACGGAGGTTACCGACTATGTCAAACTCCTGTACGCCCGAATCGGCCGGCTCCACTGCAAAGGCTGCGGCAAGCCGGTGGTAGCCGAGACCCCTGAAACCGTGTGGAAGGCCTTAAGGGGACTGCCCGAAGGGTCTGAGATCGTGGTGACCTTCCCCTTTTCCGTGCGCAACCTCACCCCGGCCGAGGCGTGCCGGGCGCTTTTACAGATGGGTTTTGATCGGGTCTTTTTTGAGGGACGGATCCGGTCTCTGGAAGACCGGGCCTGGAAGGACGGTCCAGACACCCTTCACGTGGTTTCAGACCGCGTGTTGTTCCGGAAAAGGGAACGCACGCGGATCCTGGATTCTTTAGAACAGGCCTTCCGCTTGGGAAACGGTGTGTTGCATGTGTGGGGGCCGCCTTCCCGACATCTGACGTTCAGCAACACCTTGTCTTGCCCGACGTGCGGGTTTGTCTATACGATCCCGTCTCACAATCTGTTTTCCTTCAACAGCCCACTGGGGGCCTGCGAACACTGCCGGGGTTTTGGGCGTATCCTTGATATCGATCTGGACCTTGTCATTCCCGACCCCGGGCTATCCCTGGAGCAAGGGGCCGTCAAGCCGTGGGGAAACCGGTGCCGCGGCCGCATGGAATTTGACGACCTGATGGCCTTTTGCCGGAAAGCCGGGATTCCCACGGATATCCCTTTCAAGGACCTGGACCCGGCCCACAAAGAGGCCGTTATTGAAGGGACGCCGGACTACTACGGCATCCGGGGTTTTTTTAACTGGCTGGAGACCAGGACCTACAAGATGCACGTACGGGTGTTTTTGTCCCGGTACCGGACCACTGCGGTGTGCCCGCGTTGCCGGGGCAGCCGGTTTAAGCCTGAAGCGCTGCTGTACCGGGTGGGTGGGCGCCGTATCGCCGAGCTCTACGCCCTGAACGTAGATGAGGCCCATGCGTTTTTCCAGGGCCTTGCGGTTCCCGCCTCGGACAAGGCGAGCCAGCTGGTCCTCGCCGAGATCCAGAGCCGGTTGCAGTACCTCAAGGCTGTCGGGCTGGGCTACCTGAGCCTGGATCGGCAGTCCCGGACCCTGTCCGCGGGAGAAGTCCAGCGCGTGGCCCTGGCGTCGGCCCTGGGGACGTCTCTGGTCAACACCCTGTACGTGTTGGACGAGCCCAGCATCGGGTTGCATCCCCGAGATACCGGTCGGCTCATGGAGATCATCAAAGGCCTGCGCGATCTGGGAAATACCGTGGTAGTGGTTGAGCATGATCCGGAGATGATTGCCGGAAGTGATTTTATCTTGGACCTGGGACCCGGGGCCGGACAGGCCGGGGGCAACGTGATGTATTTCGGCCCTGCCGCCGGGATCAACGGTTCTGTGACGGGCCGGTATCTCAAGGGCGAACACGGCATCCCGGTGCCCGGCATCCGACGCCGGACAAAAAAAGGACGCTGGCTTAAGGTCATCGGCGCCAAAGAACACAACCTAAAAGACATCGATGTCCACCTTCCCTTAGACATGTTTGTATGCCTGACCGGCGTGTCCGGCTCGGGTAAATCCACTCTGGCCGAAAAGATCCTTTTTAAAGGCATCAAATGGCAGAAGGGATTGCCCCGGGGTCGCCCCGGACGCTTTGAGGCGCTTGAGGGCGTCGATCAGGTGGCAGATGTCGAGCTGGTCGACCAGAGGTCTATCGGACGGACCCCGCGAGCCAACGCCTTGACCTATACCAAGGCCATGGATGCAATCCGCCGTATTCTGGCTGCGACCCCGGCGGCCCGGGAGAAAAGGTTTGGCCCGGGTCACTTCTCTTTCAACGTTTCCGGCGGCCGGTGCGAGACCTGTCGGGGGGACGGGTTTGAAAAGGTGGAGATGCAGTTTCTCTCGGATGTCTTTGTGACCTGTGCCGATTGCAGCGGGAAGCGATATAGGAAAGAGATTCTGGAAATTACCTACAAAGGCAAGAACATCTACGAGATCTTGCGCATGACCGTGGACGAGGCCCTGGCCTTTTTCCAGGACCACTCCAAGGTGACCGCTGCGCTCAGGCCTGTTGCAGACGTGGGCCTGGGGTATCTGCGCCTCGGACAGCCCGTCAATACCCTGTCGGGTGGTGAGGCGCAACGGCTGAAGCTGTCCCGGTATCTCAAGTCGGAAAAGCAGGACAACCGGCTTTTTATTCTCGACGAACCCACCACCGGTCTTCACCTGGACGACATCCAACGGCTCCTGGCCGCCTTGCAGGCCCTGGTGGCGGCAGGCAACAGCGTGCTGGTCATCGAACACCACTTGGATGTGATCAAAAACGCAGACTGGGTCATTGACCTCGGTCCAGAAGGGGGACGGGACGGAGGCCGTGTGGTCGTAGCCGGCCCGCCTGAGACCGTTGCCGAGCATCCCGAGTCCCACACCGGCCGGTTTTTGAAACGGTGCCTGGCGCGCACGGGTTGGTTTGGGAGGACCGGGCCTAAAGGCCGGAAAAACAGACCGCAACCGCCGTTACCCTTGGCGCCGTTGAAAAAGCCTGCCAATGCGATCAGCATCCAGGGGGCCAGGGCGCATAACCTTCAGGACCTGAGCCTTTCCATTCCGCGCAACCGGTTTGTGGTGCTCACCGGGGTGTCCGGGTCAGGCAAATCTACGCTGGCCTTTGATATCCTTTTTGCCGAAGGCCAGCGGCGGTATTTGGAGACACTGGCCCCTTATGTGCGCCGGTATGTGAAGATCCTGGAGCGCCCCGAGGTGGACCTGGTCTCCGGTCTGCCGCCGACCGTGGCCATCGAACAACGTATCAGCCACGCAGGCCCCCGGTCCACCGTGGCCACGTTGACGGAGGTCTATCACTTTCTCAGGCTCTTGTTCAGTAAGACCGGCGATCAGCACTGTGTGGGCTGTAATCGAAAACTCACGGCCCAAACACCGGCACAGATTGTCCGGGAGATCAAGAGTCGGTACGCAAGGCGTTGGGCAGTGATCCTGGCCCCGAAGGTGGCCGGACGAAAAGGATTTCACAAGGCCGTGTTCGCCCGGGCCCTGAAAAGGGGCTACGCGCAGGTCCGGGTCGATGGGCGAATAACGCCCATCAAGCGCGACATGGCCTTGAGCCGATATCATGATCATACCATTGACGTGGTAATCGGACGGACTCCCACAAAGGACCTGGAAAAAACCGTTTTCCGGGCTCTGGAGGAAGGCCGGGGGAGCCTGCTGATCGTGGATGGTTCAGGCCGCGAGGACGTGTTCAGTTTGAAAGGGGTGTGTCCTACCTGTGGACAGGGACTCCAATCCCTTGACCCGCGCCTGTTTTCTTTTAACAGCGCCTACGGCGCGTGCCCCCAGTGTGAGGGGCTGGGGGCGGTGGACCGTGGGGGACGGCGCCGCCCATGTCCACGGTGCGGTGGCAGTCGCCTCAAGCGCCGGGCCCTGGCAGTGCGAATCGGCGGGTATTCCATCTGGGATTTGGTGCAACAGCCTGCGGACAGGCTTGCTGAAACCCTGGAAGGGCTCCGGTTTTCAGCCCGTCGCCGCCCTGTTGCCGAACCCATCCTTGCTGAGATCCGTTCGCGGTTAAACCTGCTTGAAAGGCTGGGGCTGTCTTATCTGGCCCTGAGCCGAAGCGGCGAGACCCTGTCGGGCGGAGAGGCGCAGCGTGTGCGGTTGGCCGCCCAGCTCGGCTCCAACCTTACAGGCGTGTGTTATATCCTGGACGAGCCCACCATCGGACTACACGCCCGGGATCATGGCATGCTGATCCGTGCCTTGAAAGACCTGAAGGCCCGGGGCAATTCCATTGTAGTGGTGGAACACGACGAACAGACCATTCGCCATGCGGACCATGTCATTGATCTCGGGCCCGGTGCCGGACAGGCGGGGGGCCGGATCGTGGTTCAGGGACCGCTTCATGCGCTGACCAGGGCCTCCGGATCCGCTACCGGCACCTGGATGCGCGGCCCTTGTCGCAAAATCACCTCTCGGCTTCGTCCCTACAAAAATCGGCCCAAGATCGTTGTTTATGGCGCCTCGCTGAACAACCTGAAACACATTGACGTGGCGTTTCCCCTCGGCTGCCTGATTTGTGTCACCGGCGTGTCGGGTTCCGGAAAATCCACCTTGCTTAAACAGACCCTGTATGCGGAGCTTCGCAGCCGCTTGCGCGGCGGAGGCGGGTTGGGATACTGCAGGCGCCTTGAGGGCTGGCAAGCGGTTCGTCATGTGCTGGAGGTGAATCACAGCCCGATCGGGCGCACCCCCCGATCGGTTCCTGCTTCCTATGTGGGATTCCTGTCGGCTATCCGCAAGGTCTTTGCCCTCACACCCGAGGCCCGTGCCAGGGGATACCGGCCCGGCCGGTTTTCCTTTAACGTTTCCGGGGGGCGATGTCCGGCCTGCAAAGGCCATGGAAGCTTCAAGGTCGCCATGAGCTTTCTGCCGGACGTCTATGTTCATTGCGACACCTGCGACGGAAAACGGTTCAATTCGGAGACCCTGGCGGTCCGATACAAGGGGAAAAACATGGCCGAGATATTGACGTTTACCTTTGATCAGGCCGCGGATTTTTTCGGCGCGATTCCGGCCGTTCGCAGGCCCATTCAGTTCGTCTCCGACATCGGCTTGGGCTATCTGCGGCTGGGCCAGCCAAGCCCCACCTTGTCGGGTGGTGAGGCCCAGCGCATCAAGTTGGCCCAGGAGCTGTCCAAGCCCTCGAACGGGCACGCCCTATACATCCTGGACGAGCCCACCACCGGACTTCACCCGACGGATGTGCAGCGGCTCTTGACCATGCTTCAAGCCCTGGTGGACAAAGGAAACACCATCGCGGTGATCGAGCACAACATGGACGTGATCAAGGAAGCATACTACGTTATCGATCTGGGACCCGACGGGGGCGAGCAGGGCGGTCATGTGGTCGCTCAGGGGTCACCGGAAGAACTTTTGTCCCAACCCGGGTTGTCGCATACCGCCCGGTACCTGAGCCGGGCTGTGAACGGCTAGCAGGGGGTGTTCACTGGCTGTCGCTTTACAGAAAAACCGCTTGCCCTCGTCCATGCCATTTTTTTCTTGACATATACAATATGTTGTGCCTTAAAAGTAAAAAGGCGTAATATCTTGTTTCAAGGAGGCCTGTAATCGATCGATAAAAAACGGATGTTAGCGACCGGAAAAGATGATCCAGACTGGCTGGAGAGTGCGGTGGATCTCATCAGGCCCGGTCACCATCAAGGAGGCGGTTAATTTCCTGAGGCCGTCATGCGCTTGAGCCCCCTGTCGGTAAACGAACGGCTGTCCTGCAATCCCCGTCATGCCGTTATCATCGCCGCCGGAGCAATTCCGGGGGCGCCCCCTGTTGTTTCTCCCGGCTGTCTCCTGGGCGGTCCCACCCGGCTATTTCATAATGATGCCGATCCGTGTTTTCCCCGGTTTGTTCCGGGTCGCGTTGGGGCATATCCGGGTTTTGGGAGCAGATGCAAATCCTTGCCGGGCATTGACTTGTTTGAAACCCGCGTGCAGAGCCCTGAAAACAGGGAGGACGGACCATGCCGACCATCTTGATCATCGACGACCAGCGGTGCATTCGAGAACTCCTTTCCGAGGAACTGTCAGACGACGGCTATCAGGTGAAAGGCGCGGGCGACGTGCGGCAGGCGAGGCACTGTCTGGAGGTCTGTCGGCCTGACCTGGTCCTGTTGGACCTCTTCTTGGAGGGGCCGGACGGCTGGGAGGTCTTGCGAGAGATCAAAGATGCAAGGCCGGAACTGCCTGTGGTTATCTATACGGCCTATGATACCTTCGAGGACGACCCCCGCCTGATCCAGGCGGACGGGTATGTCATAAAAAGCACCGACCTGGGTGGCCTCAAAGAAAAAATTACTGCGGTACTTGGCACCGGGGCGTCTTTGGGAGGCGCAGTGGACGCTTCGGGTCTGGAACCCGTGGTAGAACTTGCGGCACCGTTGGCGAGGCCATGATCGGCTGGTGAAAGGAGGGAAGGCCATGAGGCGAATTGCGCTTGTAAATCAGAAAGGGGGCTGTGGCAAGACGACCACGGCGATCAATCTGGCTGCTTTTCTCGCGGAAGCGGGCAGGCGGGTTCTGTTGATTGACCTGGATCCCCAGGGGCATGTCGGCCTGGGCCTGGGCGTTGACACGGAGGCGCTGCATGCCAGTGTCTACGAAGTCATGACAGGCAAGGTTGCGGTGGCCGATGCCATTCGGCCTGTGCACGACAACCTGGACGCGGTGTTTAGCGACGTGGTTTTGAGTGCCTTTGAACAGGTGATGGCAGGTGTGCCTGAAAGGGAATACAAGTTGGCGCAGGCCCTTGAACCGGTTGAAGACCAATACGACTATTTCATTATCGATAGCCCCCCCAGCGTGGGGTTGCTGACTTTCAATGGCCTGATGGCCGCCAATGAGGTGGTGATTCCGGTGGATCCAAGCCATTTTTCCCTTCATGGCCTGGGCAAGCTTCTGGATACCATCCGGATCCTGGAAGAAAAGGCGGCCCACCGCCTGTCGATCCGGGTCCTGGCGGCCAATATCGATCGCAGAACCAGGTTTTGCAACCACGTGGTTGAGATGTTAAAAGAACATTTTTCCGATCGGTGTTTTTCCACGGTGATTCACACCTGTACCCGACTCAGAGAGGCCGCCGTGCGAGGCAAGCCTATCGGTGTCTACGACCGGCGCTGCAATGCCTATCGGGATTACTACGATCTGGCCTCTGAGGTCTTGCGCCGGGAGGGTGTCGCGGCGCGGCCCAAGCTGCAAGATCGTGACGAATCCTCTACAGGTGACCGGATACAGGAAAAGGCGGTTGTCTTTACGATTCAGGCGCCAGCCGACGCCAAGGTCCAGATTGCCGGCGATTTCAACGGATGGAGGCCGGAACGGCTCCTTTACACGCAGGACGACGGCCGGCCCGCATGGCAAAAGCTGATTGCCTTGAAGCCGGGGCGCTATCAATACAAATATCTTATTGACGGCCGTTGGACGATTGATCCGGAGAATGACAAAACCATAGACGATACCCACGGAGGCGTTAACTCCGTGCTGACCGTATGATGGTTTGCCGCAGTGCCGTCTCCTTTGCAATGTACGACAAGAAGCCTTCTGGACGGATATTCATGACGGAATCCAACCCATCGAAACGTGGTCTGGAGGAGATTTCCCATCTGTTTTTGTCGAGCGCTGGCCCAAAGGACACCCGGCCGGGAAGCCGGCCCGCCAAGGCCAGGCTCGAAAAGGCTGCGCCGGAGCCCACGGATCCAGGCCCGCCTGCCGAATCACAACCCGTGGGCTTGATGGCGGCCGTGGAGGCCGATGCATTGCAGGTCACAACACCAGCGCTCCTTCAGGCGGCCAAGACGTATTTAAAGCGCTCTGACCTCTACAAGGATGCGGTACCCGTGGAAAACATTGAATCCCGGTATTACGGAATGTCCGACCTTGTGCTTGTAGACCGGAGGCGGGGCCGAATCGCCTGCGCCAGGATGGCGCGCGATCAGGACAGTGCGGGCTTCCTGGTTTCGTCTCTGGCCTATTATGATTGGCTCAGGCAATGTATCCACGTGGGAGCGCTTTTTTTCGATGCCGATCCGACCCTGGATATGTACGTTTTTGCGGACAATTTTTCCTCCTCCATCAGCAGTTTGGCGGACCGTTGGACCGACCGGGACCGGGTGCATCTTGTTACCTACAAGGTCTGGCGGGTTGAAGGGCTCAAGCGGCCGGTGGTCCACTTCAGACCGGTTCGCCAATCGCGGGCTTCGCGAAAAAAGGGAAACCTCCGCTGTGATCCTCGCGGGCTCCCTCCGGCAGACCCGCCAGCCGGTTACCCGGATCCGTTTGATATCACACACGCCCAATGGAGGGCTTTTGAGCGCCTGAAACACGACGCCTTCTCCTGATCATCCCATCTGTTGGTGCCGCCCCGCCCCTGATTTTCATTCACAGCCGGCCGCCGGGTATGGGACCCTCTTGCTGTCCTCGGAGGGCGTTCTACAACCCCCCGTGCCGGGCGTCGGCTCGCCCTACGGCGAAACGACCCGGCTCCCGGGCGACTGAGTGCGCAAAATATCGCCTTGTAAGCCGGAGCAACGGGTTTTGCAAAGGTCTCGTCCTCGAAAAAAAGGGGCTGTCGTGGTATACATAATAAATTATGACCGCGTTTCGGGTGCTTGTGAAGGAGCGGACAGGGGCAAGCGGCCATGGGTGAAAAGGACATCTTCGGGGAACTCATCAAGGATCTGGACCCCTTCGACCAGAAGCTTTTGAGGGTACTTGATGCCCTTCGCTTGAAACAGGGCTCCATGGTTGTGCGGACGTCCCGATTCGAGCTTTGTGCGTTGTTGCATATGGAATACAGCGGCGAGAGTGTGCTTCAAGTGGATGCAGCGCTTCGGCGTCTTCAAACAAAGGCCCTGTTTGTGCCGGGCCGTGTGGCGGGGTTTGCCCGGGCGACCCGGGCCATATCGAGCTGGGAACAGCAAAATGATAGCGAGAAATTGATGGTTACCTTAGGGAGTGTATTCGCAAGGTGAGGATCGCCGTGATTTCCGACATTCATGGCGGCATGGTACGTGAGCGTGGATATGGGCTACGTTTCCTGGCAGGATTGTACGTGTTATTATTATGTGAGGGCGGTGTGCACGGATTCCGGGTCATAGCGGGTGGGGTTGCAGGAGCGGGGAGAAAGCGATTGTGAAAATTCTGATAACAGGAGGAGCCGGGCAGCTCGGGTCGGACTGCAAGCAGGTGTTTTCGACGCAGCACCGGATCATTGCTCCTGACGTTGACGAGCTGGACATTACAAACACTTCAGACGTCTAAGGGGCGGTCCGCGCAGTACTTCCGGATGTGATCGTAAATTGTGCGGCCTATACCCGGGTGGATGCCTGCGAG
>JAFDGP010000186.1 GCA_019309245.1 Deltaproteobacteria bacterium
GTGATTTGGAAGGTCACCTCTCTGCTTCGAAGAATGGCGCCGGTCAGCGAGATTGAAGCTGTCATTCAATATGATCAGGCCATCGCAGCCAAGGTCCTTACCCTGAGCCGATCCGCCTATTATGCCCGCAGGTACACCATCGGATCCTTGAAGGATGCCATCGTGGCCCTTGGAGACCAGCAACTGACCCGGGTCGTCATGACGGCTTGTGCCGCACGCTATTTTGAAACAGAGATTTCCGGCTATGAAATTCGGGAAGGCCAGCTCTGGAAACACTCCGTGGCCACGGCTTTGCTGGCCGAGACCGCGGCGCGGCGCCTGGGGGAAAAGAAGGTCCTCACAGTCTATACGGCCGGGCTTCTTCATGATATCGGCAAGGCGGTTCTGAGTTTTTATGTGAAGACATACCTGGATGCCATCCTCGTTCAGATGAGCCGAAAAGGCCTGGATCTTTTGGAGGCGGAGCGGGATACCCTGGGGATGGACCACCAACAGCTGGGACAATTGCTCGCCAAGCGCTGGCGATTTCCCCCGGAAGTGATCGCGGGAATCGGCTGTCACCATTGTCCCAGCAAGGCCAAAGCCCATCACGACGTGGCTGCGGCCGTATACGTGGCCAATCGCACCGCGGTCGCGATGGGTTACGGCTGCGGGATGGAGAGCCTGGTGGAGTCCTACGAGCAGGATATTTTCGGGCTTCTGGGTATCCAGCCGAGCATGGTCGGTCAGTTCTGGAAGGATATGGCCGGCGTATGCGACCAGATCGAAGATGTGGTCTCAGAAGAGAGCTCTATGTTCAGTAGTACGGAGGCCAAAACACCGCGGCCCGCCATCCGCAAGGCCTCGTGAATTGGGCGTCGTTTCACTACCCATATGTCCTTACAGTTCTAGTCTGAAGATCTCTATTGCCCGTTTTTTCCCTTTTACCTTTTGAGCCGAAAGGGGCAACACGCCCCGGATGGCGCCTTGTTCGATCAGCAGGTCGGTGTTGATTTGGTCCAAGACCGTCCGGCTGATCAGGATCTCATCCGAGCCTGCAATAGACTGGAGGCGCTGCGCCACGTTGACCGCGTCTCCAATCACCGTATAGTTCAAATGTTCCTCTGAGCCGATGTATCCAGCCACCACCTCGCCGGCATTGATTCCGATAGAGACGCTGAGTTCCGGCCAGCCTTTGGCTCGGGCCTCGGGATTAAAGGTCTGAAGGGCTGAGATCATCTCGACGGCACTGCGCACCGCCCGTGTGGGGTCGTCGTCATGGGACAGGGGGGCGCCGAAAAACGCCATGATGCCGTCGCCCATCAGCTTGTCCAGGGTTCCGTCGTGTTTAAAGATGATCGGGGTCATTAAAGAAAAATAGGCATTCAATATCTCGACGACTTTTTCCTGATCCAGATACTCGGACATGGCGGTAAAGCCGCGAAGGTCTGCAAAAAGGATTGTCACGTTTTTTCGCTCACCGCCCAGCCTCAGGTTTTCTCCGCTACAGAATATTTTCTCGGTCACCGTGCATGAAAAAAAGCGGCTTAACAGGAGTCGATTTCGTTCTTCACGAAGCATTTGGTGATAAACGCGCAGCAAAATCACGGCCGTGGCGAGCTGGTCGGCTACAAGTGAGAAGAAACGCACCTGGTTTTGATCAAAACCCGTGCTTTCGCTGTGCAGCCTCAGAATTCCGATGGCCCTGTCATTGTGGACCACAGGCACGAGGACAACCGAGACACGGCCCAGCGCACCGGGATCATCCACTTCCACCCCCTCGCCGTCCAGCAGCACGGTCTTGACCTCCTTGAGGGTGCGTCCATAAGGGCCTTGGTCCGTGCCGATCACGCTCGGGCCGGGCTGGGCACGGGAATCCAGGGTCCCGGCGACTGTCTCCAGGACTTGAAGCCCTTCGTCGACAAGGAGCAAGGCGATGTCTTCAAGAGCTGTATATTTTCTGATGATCTGGAGCTGATCCTCGAAAAAGGCCTCCCTGTCATAAAAATTGGTCGAACGTAGGGTATTGCCCAGCTCTTTGAGGATAGACAGTTCCTTGATCTTGTTTTCGTACGCGTTTTGAATCCTGACAAACCGCGCCCTGAACAGGTCGTCCGTATGGGCTGGGACCTCGGATTGTCCGGTTTGTAGAAACTGGGCAGTGTTCATCGTGCGCGACTTTAGCCAAGTATGGCAAACAGGTCACTGTTTTGGTCGAGGATCTCCTGGGATCGTCCAGCCATATCCTCCAGTATGGTGCCGTCCAGACCTTGCAACAGGTTTTTCAGCGTATACCAGTGACCATAGCTCAGGATCGGGGCAGGGACGCCGTTGGATCCCTGCGCAGAATCCTTCATGGTATCTGTTTGATGATGCAAATAGTCGGCCAGTCCGACCAGTGCGGCCAATTCGGCATGCTCTGTGGCCGATAAGGGCTGGTGGTGAAAGGCGATCGCCTGCACGAGCGTGACGGGAAGATTCCAGTTTGAAGCAAGGGCTTCGCCGATCACTGCGTGGCTCAACCCCAGATGGTCTTCTTCGACCTCAACAGGGGGAAGGGCCTGCTCGGCCGCGTCATGATGGATCTGTTCGTAGACCTCGGAAAAGTTTTCGATCAGAAAGATCTTGCCAAAATCGTGCAACAGCCCGGCTGTGAAGGCGCCCTGTTTCTGCTGCTCCCGGTGTCTCTGACACAGATCCTGAGCAATCAGGGCTGTTCCCAGGGAATGGCGCCACAGGGCCTTGGGGTCGCACAGCCCACCAACGGACTTGAACTCAAAGACCCTTGCTGCAGCCAAGCCGAAGGCCAGGTCGGTGATTTCCTCGGTGCCGAGGATCACAACCACCTGCTTGACCGTAGAGATCTTTTGGGGAAATCCATAGAAAGCTGAGTTGACGATCCGGAGGAGCTTGGAGGTCAGCGGCGGGTCATTGACGATAACCCGGGTGAGATCCTCGGCCGAGGCATTGGGATTGGACGCGATTTTGAAGATGTGCGCGGCAACGGAGGGCAAGGTGGGCAAGGCATCCACCTGGGTCAACCTGGCAACAATGTCGTCCCGTATTCGGCCGGGATTCCCAATGGCATCCGTGAATTCCATGTGGTCAAGGATTCCCTGCAGCTGGCGCTCCGCCGCCTGTCCTGCAACGGGGGGGCGCTGGGAGTTGATCATTTGCTCCAGGACCGGACACAGCGGTGAATCAAATGGGAGTCTGCCCAGAAAGCCGCGCTGTTCCGCTTCGGGCAACCGACTGAGGCCGAACCACAGGACCTCGGGATCCAGGGCGGCCAGCCGGCGCAAGACCTTGCCGCGAGCCTCGACAAAGCACCGCTCAAACGCGGCTTTATCGCCATCGGCCTCAACCTCGATAATTGCGGTTGCCGTGTGTTCGGCAGGCGACGGGGTCTCGCCGTCCGGATTTTTGTCCTGTTTTTTTCTCTTTTCCTCTGCGATCTGGATCAGCCGTCCGACATTGCGTCCCTCACTCGGGAACAGGGCGTATCCGGTGGTCACCACCAGGTCGTCACCCAGAAGGTCCGCCAGCATCCGGTTTGTCTTGCTCTCAAGATGTGTCACGCCTTCCTTGTCTGTTGAAAACCCCAGAACGATGAGACGAGTATCGTCCACGCCGATGACCGTGTCACTTTCCCGGAAACATTCCGAGATTTTTTCTTTCAAGGGCCCCATCATGGATGGAAGCACCACGCCGGGTTTTGCCGCTGCGATCTGAATCAAAAACAGAGCCAGGTTGGCGCGGACCCTCAGAATCTTGCTGAGCTCCTGGTGCATCAGCTTGTAGTGGGATTCCGAGATGGGAAATGGGCAGCCGGAGTTCTCCCGGATGGGTTCCAGGAAGGCCTTACACCCGAGTTTTTCCAGAGTGCTCTGGACGGACCGGCCGGTGTTTTCGTCGCAGGCCGGCCACAGGACGCGCGGTGGGTTGGTCAGGAGGTTTCGGATGACCTCTTGCGACAAGGAGAGCTCCTTTTGGAGGTACACCACCAGCCTAGCCAGGTGGGCATGGGCATCCAACCCCTCGAAGATCACGCGGAAATGCGATTCGTTCATATTCGTCTTGAATCCGTACATCACCCAGCGGCGATCGAATGCCCGCCTGCATACACGAAAACCATCACTTGTTCCTCTCCCTTGACAGGGGAGGGTCGGTGCGGGTGAAAAGCCCAACTGACTTTCAGTCCGACTCATCGGGCTGGATGATCCACGGAACGAGCAAAAGCTGTGCCACGGCAAACACACGGGGCGGCGCGGTGCAGCCTTGATCTTTGACCGGAGGCCCCACGGAGGGGTAACCGTGGGGGGGCATGTATGGGTAAGCCCTATGCGTTTTTTGCACCGAAAGCTTAAAAAGATGATCACGAAGGCACGAAAGATTGAAAGCACGAAATAAAAGACATAGAGGTTTTCGTGTTTTTGCATCAAGACATGATGGGTTCGTAAAAAGCCGTCAAAAATGGGGTCGTCTTGTGGGCTGTTCGGGCTGGGGCCTTTGCTGTGTCATTTATTTGACGGGCCTTCTGGAAAATGAAACATAGATGTTGCGTATATGTGAAACAAATGGCATGTTACTTGCTGGAAAGTTTACGGAAATACGGCTTGGCGAGGCTTGGTGTTGACGGTTTTTGGGCGGGCCTGCGGTGTCCTGCGATTCCCGGGACAAGATGAACAACAAGGAGGCAACCATGATGAGATTGACCCTTGGCCTTGTGATCGTCGCGATGGTGATTGTTGGCAGCGCGGGCGGCGTGTTTTGCGGAGCCACCGGACCGCAACGCCCTGAGTTTTTACTGGGTCCCGGCGATTTGCTGGAGGTCTCGGTCTGGAAAGACGAGGCCCTGTCCAGGCAGGTGGTGGTCAGACCGGACGGGAAGATCTCGTTCCCGCTGATCGGCGATATCGTTGCACAGGGACGGACGGTGGCGCAATTAAGGGAGGCGGTGGAGGAAAAGATCAAGGTCTATGTGCCAGACGCCCCGGTCAACGTGATGGTGGTTCAGGTCGGGAGCCCTAAGGTCTATGTGGTGGGCAAGGTGGCCAAACCCGGGCTCTATATTATGGGGGCGCCCGTTCGTGTGATGCAGGTGCTGGCCATGGCCGGCGGGACCACATCCTTTGCGAAAAAGGACGATATCATTATCATCAGGCAGGAAAAAGGGGATCAGAAGGTCTTTGAATTCAACTACAGTGACGTAGCCGAGGGGAAGGACCTGGCTCAAAACATCCTTCTTCAGCCGGGTGACACGGTGGTGGTGCCGTGAGCAAAACCGGGAAAGGAGTCAATGACATGGTGCGATGCCTGACGTTGTGGTTGTGCTGTGTGATGGGGCTGGTTGTGTGCCTTGGGGATGGGGTATGGGCTGCACAACGTACGGTGACCCCGTCCGTAAAGAAAGAGCGCAGATAACGGCCACTGCTGCCGCGGAGATATCGGACTATGAGCGGCATAATACCCTGGACAGCGTGGACCAGCAATACGGACTCGTTGTGGATCTGAGCCCGAGTACGCTGTGGCAGGTGGGATTTTCCGGTGAATATGTGGACGACTATACTTTTGTGTCAGCCCTGGAAGAATCCGGGATCCCGGCGGAACGATCCAGACGCAAGCGGGCCACGGTTTCGCCGCATGCGATTGTGGCCTTGGATGAGAAAAACAGCCTCCAGTTCGATTACAGCTTCACAAAAACGCAATATGACCTGAGTGCATATTCAGACTACCGGACACACGGGGGCTCTTTGGGCTGGTATCATCGTCTTTCCAACGAGCGGACCCGGTTGATTTTTTCCGTGGGGGCGAGCCGGGCGGATTTTGACCGCACGGATCATGACGTGGTTCAAAAGACCTACCGCGGACTGGTCGGAGTGGAGCATGAATTCACCGAGACCCTTTCGGCCACCTTTCTGGCCGGCGCGCGTTATACGAAATCCGAGTTCCCGCGGGCCGGAGCGGTTGTGGAAGAAGAAGACACGGGCATGGTCCTGGATGGGTCCCTGCGCTGGCGCTTTGAAGAGCGCTTGACCCTGAGCGCAGATGTGGACCGGGACATCGCACAGAGCATTTACGGGGAGAACATGATCCGTGACAGGGTGCGGGTCGGGCTTGGGATTCGCCTTACGGAGAGGTTGCGGGGCAATCTTACAGCGGCCTATTACCGCAACAAGACCGAAGGATTTATTCAGGCTGAAAAGCGCCAGACCTACCGGCTGGGACCGGCCGTGTCATGGCGGCTGGGCGAAAAGTGGTCCCTTTGGGGCGGCTATTCTTATACCTGGACGGAAAACCAGATCAATAACCGCTCGCAGGAACGAAACCGGGTGTACGTGCAACTGGCGTTTGACTGGCCGATTGTGTTGGATTGATTTTACGGAGGCCCGATACCGCTGATCTTCCCCCTTTGGAAAAGGGGGAGTGAGGGGGATTGGAAAAAAGTTCTAGGTCTTAGGTGAAGCAATGCCCGATGATAAATGATGGCTGACTGATCGAAAGGATGGATCCATGGAAGAGCAAGCCGACATTCACCAGTACTGGGATGTGATCAAACGGAGGCGGTGGCAGATCCTTGTACCGGCGGTCGTCGTTTTCGGCCTGTGCGCTGTGATCGCCTTTGTGTTGCCCCCGGTGTACAAGTCGAGTGCCACCATCTTGATCGAGGCGCAGGAGGTTCCACAGGATCTCGTTCGCACCACAGTGACCGGTTACGTCGAGGAACGGATTCAGATGATTACCCAAATCGTGTTGAGCCGTTCGAAGCTCTTGGACATCATCAATCGATTCGGCCTGTATGAAGACCTCAAGGATCGTTATACAACCGAAGAAATTGTGGACAAGATGCGTGAAGACATCACCATGGAGCCCATCCAGACCGAGGTGGTCAACCCCAGGTCCGGCAGGCCCGGATCGGCCACGATTGCCTTTAAACTGTCTTTTGAAGCAAAGGACCCCACGAAAGCCGCGCAGGTGGCCAATACACTGGTGTCGTTGTACCTGGAAGAGAATTTGAAAAATCGCGAGGAAAAGGCTCAGACCACTGTGGCATTCCTGGAAAGTCAGCTCCAGGACCTGCGCACGGAAATCAGCGAGACGGAGGCCAAGATTGCCGAGTTTAAAAACAAACACATGAGCGCCCTTCCGGAACTCATGCAGGTCAACCTCCAGACCATGGAACGGCTTCAGCGAGACATCAGCGCCAAAGAGGAGCAGATCAAGTCTTTGGCCAACCGGAAGATCTATCTGGAGGGCCAGTTGGCGACCGTAGAACCGGTTCGATATGCGGTGAATGTCACAGGCAAGCGGGTGATGACGCCCAGAGAGGAGCTGGAAACCCTGCGCAGCGAGTATTTGGGGCTTCGAGCCACTCTGTCGGACGGGCATCCCGACGTCATTGCCTTGAAAAAGAAACTGGACGTCCTGGAAACGGAGGTGGCCACCCAGGAGGACCTGCGCAAGCGATACGCTGAGCTCAAGGGCAAAGAAGCCCAGCTTGCAGTGGCGTCTGAAAAATTTTCAGACAAACATCCGGATGTAATCCGCCTGAAAAAAGAGGTGGCACGGCTTCAGGCGGATATCGACAAGCTGTCCAAGACCCGGACCGTGATGAGGGCCCAGGAGGAAAAGCCTGAAAATCCCGCTTACATCAACCTGCAGACCCAGATCTCCTCGACAGACATGGAGATGAAAACAGCCAAGAAAGAACTGACCAAGCTCAAGGAGGCCTACGCTTCCTACCAGAAACGCGTGGAGAGCACCCCTCAGGTGGAGCAGCAGTACCGGGCGTTGGAGCGGGACTATGCCAACGCCCAGCAAAAGTACCAGGAGACCCTGAGCCGGCTCATGGCGGCCAAGGAGGCAAGAGGGCTTGAAGAAAGCCGCATGGGAGAGCGATTCACCCTGGTGGATCCACCGATCACACCGGAAAAGCCGGACCGTCCCAATCGCCTGGCGATTTTGCTCATCGGCCTGGTCCTGGGCATAGGTGCGGGTGTGGGCTTCGGCTCTATGGCGGAGTACCTGGACCAGTCCGTCAGGCGCGCCGATGATCTTGCCAGGGTGGCCGGGCATCCGGTGCTTGCGGTGATCCCTTATCTGGAGACCGCTCAGGACCGCTCGAGAAGGTTGTGGAAACGGATTGGCGCGGTCGGAGCCACTGTGGCGGTGACCGGTCTGGGGTTGGCGGCCATTCATTACTTTTACAGGCCGCTGGATGTGTTGTGGGTGCAGATTATGCGGAACCTTTACATGGGTTTTTAGGGACGCTCCAGGCCCTCCGCATTCGGGAAGAAAAGGATTGGATAATGAGTAAAATCGAAAAGGCCCTGGAGAGGGCAAAGGCCATGCGCGGGGACGGGCAGCCGGAGATCGAGCACGGGCAGCAGGCGCCGGAGACCGTGTCGGATCGTGCCCCCCAGGTAAGGTATACCCAGACCAAGGTTGTCGACCTGAACAGAGGGCACCTGGAAAGGCACCGGCTCATGACCCTTGTGGACAATCCGGATGCCGTGGATCAGTACAACCTGCTTCGAACCCAGGTTTTGCTGCGTACCCGTGAAAAGGGACACAATGTGCTGATGGTGACCAGTGTTCTGGACGGCGAGGGCAAAACCATTACCGCCATTAACCTGGCTACCAGCATTGCCCGTGAAGTCAAGCAGACGGTGCTCCTGGTGGACACGGACCTGCGGCATCCGCGGATTCATCGATACCTGGGTACAGCCATGGAAAAGGGGCTGTCCGATTATCTCCAGCATGGGACGCCGGTTTCGGATCTCTTGGTCAATCCGGGATTGTCCGGCATGGTGGTCCTGATGGCGGGAAAACCCCTGCTGGGGTCAACCGAAGTCCTGGGGTCGCCCAAGATGGAAAATCTGGTCAAAGAGATGAAGCGTCGCTATCCGGACCGCTATGTAATCTTCGACTGCCCGCCGTTGTTGACGGTGCCCGATGCACTGGTGTTTTCCTCGTATGTTGATGGTGTGATTCTGGTCGTGGAGGCGGGACGCACCCCCAAGGATCAGATCCGAAAGGCCGTTGAGCTGCTGGAAGGCCGTCATATCGTGGGGCTGGTCCTAAACAGGGCCCAGGGCAGCCATTACGGATACTACTATTAACCCTCTTAAGAAACTCAGTTCAAATCGCGGCACGCATTGAGAACAAAAAGATAATCACGAAAACACGAAAGATTGAAAGCACGAAATAAAGAACATTGAGACTTTCGTGTTTTGCGGCTTGACATCTTGAAAACATCACGTGTTAATTTTTTTGGCTCCGGTTCGTCCGGGTTGGGAATGAAGGCCTTTTATTCCAGAGCAACACTAGCCTGACGTTGCAACACCGAGAACGGATTCTTATGTACACGTCGTTTTACGGTTTTAGGGAAAAACCTTTCACTATTGTTTCAGATCCGGAGTTTCTGTATCTGAGTCAGAAACACCGGATGGCCCTGACGTACCTGGAGTACGGGCTCATGGACGGCCTCGGGTTTATCCTTCTGACCGGTGAAATCGGCACTGGAAAAACCACCCTGATCAAGTCCTTGTTGAAAAAGATCCGCGCGGAAATGGATGTTGCGGTTGTCTTTAACACGAATGTGTCCCCTGGGGAATTGCTC
>JAFDGP010000187.1 GCA_019309245.1 Deltaproteobacteria bacterium
AGCCCATCCCGCAGATGATCAAAGAGCCGCGGTCCAATCCGTATGTCTTCTGGAAAGAAGATGAGGTTCCGGGCGGTTGGAAGCGCGACATCAACGAATTCAGGAAATACCACCAGAGATAGGAGGAGGTGACAACCATGGCATTTATTTCTTCAGGGTACAATCCTGATAAACCGATGGAGAACAGGATCACGGATATCGGACCGAAATACTTTGAAGATTTCTATCCGCCGGTGATCAAGAAAAACAAGGGTAAATGGCTCTATCATGAAATTCTGGAGCCTGGGATTATCGTCCACGTGGCCGAAAGCGGCGACGAGCTCTATACGGTGCGATGCGGAGGTTGCCGCCTCATGAGTGTCTCTCACATTCGAGAGATCTGCGAGATCGCTGACAAGTACTGCGATGGCTATGTCCGCTTTACCACCCGGAACAATATCGAGTTCATGGTGGACAGCAAAGACAAGGTGGAGCCTTTAAAAAACGACCTGTTGAGCCGCAAGCAGCCCGGTGGATGCTATAAATTCCCCATTGGAGGAACAGGCGCTGGCATTACCAATATCGTTCATACCCAGGGCTGGATCCACTGCCACACACCGGCCACGGACGCGTCCGGTACGGTGAAAGCGACCATGGACGTGCTCTTTGACGAGTTTACGAACATGAAGCTTCCGGCCAAGCTGCGCGTATCGATGGCGTGTTGTCTGAACATGTGCGGGGCCGTGCATTGCTCGGATATCGCGATCCTGGGCTATCACCGCAAACCACCCATGATCGACCATGAGTATATCGACAAGATGTGCGAGATCCCCCTCGCGATCGCCGCGTGTCCTACCGCAGCTATCAAGCCGGCCAAGGTTGAGATCAACGGCGAGAAGGTTAACAGCGTGTCGGTCAAGGAAGAGCGCTGTATGTTTTGCGGCAACTGCTATACCATGTGTCCGTCCATGCCCCTGGCCGACACCGAGGGCGACGGCATTGTTATTATGGCAGGGGGCAAGATATCGAACAGGATCAGCTATCCCAAGTTTTCCAAGGTGGTGGTGGCGTTTATCCCCAATGAGATGCCCCGCTGGCCGACCCTGACCCAGACCATCAGGAAAATGGTGGATGCCTATGCGGCCAACGCGAGGAAGTATGAGAGATTGGGCGAATGGGCCGAGAGGATTGGTTGGGAGAAATGGTTTGAGATCTGTGATCTGGAATTTACCCATCACCTGATCGATGACTTCCGCGATCCTGCTTACTATACATGGCGTCAGAGCTCGAACTTCAAGTTCACCAGCCATGTAAAATAAAGGGAAAAGAGGAATAACATGGACGAAGAAGCTGCAAAAACGAAGATCATTGAAACCCTGCAGAAAAAAAAGGGGAAGTCCAAGTTCTATCTTAAAGATTTTTACAAGATGTTTCCTGACGAAAAAAGCAGGAAGATAAAGAACTTGGTCAACAAGATGGTTGGAGAAGGAACGCTTGAATACTGGTCCAGCGGAAGCACGACCTTAATCGGTCTCAAAGGCGCTGGCAAGCAGCACGCCGGCGAGGGCGAGGACTAGACTGGATTTGTTATCGGTTTTTGATCCTGTCACGTACGGTGTTGCGATGTGTTGACAACCGGGTTGCCATAAGGCAACAAGAAAACAAAAGACGGTGTCTTCCCGAATCCTTATAGCCGGACTGCGCGGGGGCTCAGGCAAGACCATCGTCTCCCTGGGGCTGATCGCATCCTGTCGAAGACGCGGGATGCGGGTGGCTCCTTTTAAAAAGGGACCGGATTTTATTGATGCGGGCTGGCTGGCCCTTGCGGCTGGCCAGCCCTGTCATCATCTGGACCCTTTTTTAATGTCCTCCCAGACGATTCTCGACTCATTCCACGCCCGCACCGAGCCGGGTGCCCTGTCCGTGATCGAAGGAAACCGCGGCCTGTACGACGGCATGGATGTACAAGGCAGCGCGAGCACGGCCACTGTGGCCAAACTCCTCCAGGTGCCTGTCGTGCTCGTGGTGGATTGCACGAAGTCCACGCGAACCGTGGCCGCCTTGGTCCTGGGTTGCCAGCGGCTGGACCCCGAGGTCAGGATCCAGGGTGTTATCTTAAACCGGGTGGGTGGTGCGCGCCACAAGGCGATCGTTTCCGCCTCGATCGAGGCCTATTGTGGGCTCAAGGTCCTGGGGGCGATCCCACGGATCAAGGAAGCGGCCATGCCCGAAAGGCACATGGGCCTCGTTCCCACTCCAGAACATGACCGGGCCGTGTCCGCGGTGGAAAAGGCCGTCGAAATGGCGGAAAGGCATCTGGATCTGGACGGGATCCTCAGCCTGGCCGAACATGCCGGCCCTTTGCCTGCCGGGGGGGGAGCTATCCGAGACCTCTTTTTCAAGAGCGACGCCCGCGATCTTTCGGGCTTCGGCGGTCCGGGGCCCAGAATCGGGGTTATCCAGGACGCGGCCTTTCAATTCTATTACCCGGAAAACCTGGAGGCCCTTGAGGTCGCAGGTGCCCGGTTGATCCGGGTGAGTGCCCTTCACGACGAGGGCCTTCCGTCCCTTGACGGACTCTATATAGGCGGCGGTTTCCCGGAGACCCAGGCCGAAGCCCTTGCCCGAAACGAGCGGTTTCGAAAAGAATTGGCCTCACTCGCAGAGACGGGGCTTCCGATCTATGCTGAATGCGGGGGACTGATGTATCTGGGCCGTGAACTCGTTTTGAAGGAAGGGACCTTTCCCATGGTGGGGGTCCTTCCCGTTGTCTTCGGTTTTTCCAAGCGGCCTCAGGGACACGGCTATACGGTCTTACAGGTGAAACGGCCCAACCCGTATTTTGAACCGGGCGCTGAGATTCGGGGACACGAGTTTCACTATTCCACCGTCCTGGACTGGGGGGGAAGCCCGGAGGACCTCGCGTTTCGGATGGTTCGGGGCGGCGGACTGGACGGGGCGGGCGACGGCCTGTGTTATCAGAATACCCTGGCTACCTATACCCATATCCATGCCCTGGGTACCCCGTCCTGGGCCGGGGCCATGGTTGAGGCCGCGCGGCGGTGGCGAGCAAAAAAATAGGGCAAAGCCGTTTTCGGACCTTGCCCTGTTTTTTGTTGCGCATCACTGCTATTTCTTTTTGGGATGGCAGTCCTTGCAGGCCGAAGGGGCCTTCTTGCCCTTCTTCTTCATATCCTTGTGGCATCCCACGCAGTTCGCGTGGATGGCGTTGTAGTAAAAGCCCTTGATCTTTTCCGCCTTGGGCATCTTGCCCTTGGCCTTGGCGCCCTTGTGGCATTCCGTGCACTTCTGGACCGGATCGCCGTCTTTCCAGACGTTCTTGCCGTCCTTCATGACATGATGACATTCCGTACATGCCACCTTGTACTGCTCGTGGTGTTTTTTGTGCGTGAAATGGACCAGGGCCTTTTTGTGTTTCTTGAAGACCTTGTTGTTCATGACGATCTTGTCGGGCGCGCTGGTTGCACACACCGAGGAAATGACAAAGGCCACGCTCATCGCTGCCACCATCAATACCAACAACCTTTTTCTCATATTCGGGGTTCACCTCCTTTCCTGGGAAATTCTGAGTTTGGAAAAGCATACACAAATGCGTCTAAACACCCGTGGCGGATACCAGAAAGCACGGGGCCTGTCAAGTCTAAACGGAGCTAGGTATCACTTTTCTCGGAGGCGGCGTTTTCGTTTTCTGGCCGCTTTTTCCCGAACAATCTGGCGCCTACAATACTGACTTCATATAAAATAATCAAAGGCGCGGCCATCATGACCTGGGTGATGACATCAGGCGGGGTCAGGATCGCGGCAAACACAAAAAATAGCAAAAGCGCGTACTTGCGCTTGGCCTTCAGGAAGGCGACATCCACGATACCCAGTTTTGCCAGAAAGGTGACAAACAGGGGGAGCTCAAAGACGATGCCGAACGCAAACAACAGCTTTGTGGAAAAGGCGAGATATTCCTTCATAGAAGGAAGCGGCCGGATAGCGTCGGAGGCAAAACCCATGAAAAACTTGAAGCCGAAAGGAAAGACCACGAAATAACCAAACAGCGCGCCTCCGACAAAAAAAACCGAGGACAAAAACACAACAGGAATGACCCAGCGCCTTTCCTTATCATAGAGCCCCGGTGCGATAAACATCCACAGTTCATACATAATGACCGGCACGGCCAGCAGGAGCCCGGCCAGAAACGCAACTTTTAGATAGGTAAAAAAGGCCTCGGGGAGTCCCGTATAAACCAGTTTTTCCTCCGGTGGCATGGCCAGCAGAAGGGGATGCATCAGGAGTTCGAAGAGCTGCTTGGAAAAACCGTAACAAATACAAAAACCAATGCCCACAGCGATGAAACAGACAATCAGGCGTTTGCGAAGCTCTTCCAGGTGGGCCGTAAACGGGAGTTTCTCATCTTCAGGCATCGGTGGAAGGCTCCTTCGTGTCTGCCTTCTTGGCTGCTTCCGGGGTCGGGGTGTCTTGGATGGGCGGGTTGGCTTGTTCTATCTCGGGTTCAACGGTGTGTTCGGGATGGACATCATCGTCATCGGTGTCGTCGGTCTCCACCGAGGCAGCACCCTCGGCGACGGTTTCTCGGACAGTCGACTCCACGTCCTTTTTGATATCCTGAAGGGTTTCCTTGGCCTGTTTGAAGTCGTTATCGACCTCAATGCTTTGTTTAAAATCCTGCGTGGCCTTTTTAAACTCTGCGATCCCGCGTCCCAGCGATTTGGCGATTTCCGGGAGCTTTTTGGGCCCCAGGACAATGAGGGCGATGGCCAGGATCAATAGAATTTCCGGCATTCCCATCCCGAACATGGGCAATCTCCTTATAGTCTAAAATATTTCAATGATTTTGGCATTATAGCCATATTCCGGCCAAGGTGTCAAGGTATATCCCATATGTGTAGCAATATTCATGGGTTTGGACGGCTAGACCAGAAACGCAAACGACCGATAAGAAACCCGGGCCTTCAGGTCAGGACGAAAGGCCCAGGGGGCTGAATGGTTTGTCCGACAAGGGCCTTTTGGTTTCGAGTAGACAGGCCGGGGCGGACACAAAAGGTTGACAAGCCAGAGTCGCTTTTTTAGACTCTGGTTGTGTTTAGTTCGCCGGAGTGGTGAAATTGGTAGACGCAGAGGACTCAAAATCCTCCGGGCCGTGCGCCCGTGTCGGTTCGATTCCGACCTCCGGCACCAGGAATTTCAAGGGGCTCTCCGCTTGGCGGGGGGCCCTTTTTTTCGGCCAGTGTAGGAGCCTTCCCTGGATGCGGCACCCTCGGCTTTTGCAACGTTAGCACCTGATACCGAGGCGTCGCCCCGGACTCATTTATGAAAGAAACTCTGAAATGAGAGGCCTTAATTCCCAACCCGGACAAGCCGGAGCCAAAAAAAAAAATTATCACGAAATCACGAAAACACGAAAGCCTCAATGTCTTTTATTTCGTGCTTTCGTGATTATCTTTTAAAGTTTTTTGTCCAAAAACACGCGTATTGTTCTTAATGCGTGTGCCGTGATTTGAGTTGAGTTTCTTAAGAGGGTTTTCTCACAAGATGGACTCTTGTAGGCGCACCCGGTAGTCATTGACACCCCGGGTGGAGGCTACCAGCCATATTTTTTATCTTGACAAATTGGCTGGTTTTGGATATGTCCCTCCAAATCGTGCCTTTGCTGTTCTTGTGCACAACCGACGGCGCTACGATCGGGCGAAGGCGAATCGGAGATGATATCCTCATCATGAGTTTGAAGCAAGTCCTTGTGGAAAAAAAGCCCTCCATCGTACGTAAGTGGCGTAACCTTGTCTTGCAGACCTATCCTGCGGAGAGCCAAAGCCTGTTCAGAAAGCAAGATCAATTCGGAAACCCTGTGGGCTATACGATCTCAGAAGGGATTCCGGCCATCTATGATGCCGTTGTGGTGGGTGAAGACCCCGAGGAGGCCACCCAGCATCTGGACAACATCCTGAGGATCAGGGCGGTGCAGGAACTTTCGCCGTCTCGGGCGGTCGGTTTCCTGTTCGGGCTAAAGGAGCTGATCCGGCGGGAATTAGGGCAAGCCCTCTATGGAAAAGACTTTCTCAAGCAATGGGCCGTGCTGGAAGCCAGAATAGACACCTTGGCGCTTCTCGGGTTTGATATCTACCAGAGGTGCCGACAGCAGAACTATGATATCCGGGGCCGGGATGTGAACAGACGATCGGAAAGGCTGTTGCAGATGGCGGGCCTTGCCTATGAGATCCCGGAAGGTGTGGGGGACGCACAGGAAGAAACACAGACCAACGCATTAGGAGTCGTTACAGATCGTTAATTAACACTCATGGAAGCGAGGGAGTACTAAATGAACGTCATACTGAGTCTCATCATTTCCGGCGTGGCAGTATTCGGACTTGTCGCAATCGCCGTGATCGGCTGGCTGGCAAACCTGCATGTGCTTTTCGGGGTGGTCATTCCCTATGTCGCTGCTGCCATCTTTCTGCTGGGCATGATCTATCGCGTGGTGGATTGGGGAAAGTCTCCGGTTCCCTTTCGGATTCCATCCACATGCTCTCAGCAGAAATCCTTGCCGTGGATCAAGTATGATTATGTCGATAAGCTGGATAATCCCCATTCAAAGCTCGGCGTATGGGGCCGGATGTTTCTGGAGGTGGTGTTTTTCCGGTCTCTTTTCAGAAACACCAGAATGCAGTTCGGCAACGGCGAGAGCATCCGGTACACATCGTCCAAGTGGCTGTGGCTGGGGGCGATTGCATTTCACTATTGCTTTTTTATTGTTCTCACTAGGCACCTCCGGTTTTTTACCCAACCCCAACCTTTTTTTGTAACAATGATTGAAAAAATCGACGGGTTCTTTCAAATCTGGCTGCCGACCGCCTACCAGAGCGGTTTGCTGCTCGGGGCGGCGGTCACCTTTTTGCTCTTGAGGCGGTTGCTGATCGCCCAGGTGCGTTATGTGTCTTTGCCGGCGGATTATTTCCCGTTGTTTTTGATCCTGACAGTGGTCGGATCCGGGATCCTGATGCGCTATGTGTTCAAAACAGACGTGGTCAGTATCAAAGAATTGACCCTGGGATTGGTGAATTTTCACCCCAAGGTGCCGGAAAATATTGGGGTGCTCTTTTACATCCACCTGTTTCTGGTCTGTGTGTTGTTCGCTTATTTTCCGTTCAGTAAACTGGTCCATATGGGAGGGGTCTTTCTAAGCCCCACGAGGAATCTGCCGAATGATAACCGTGTGGTCCGGCATATCAACCCCTGGAATCCCGAGGTCAAAATTCATACCTATGAGGCCTACGAGAATGAGTTCAGAGAGAAGATGATCGCGGCCGGATTGCCGGTAGAAAAGAAAGTGGCATCCACGGAGAGCAAGGAATAAACCCGCAAAAGGAGTTGTTATGGCAGACATACCTAAGAGTTGGAATATTGTTCAACCGGATGAGCTGGTTGGCACTATTGATCACAAGCCAAAGCCGCCGGCCAAGGGCTGGATGACCACCACCCCTGTCAAGATCAAGGAGGGCATGCATTGTTTTGCCGCCCTTCCCAAAAACCTCGAGGTCGTGGACATGCCGAATCCCAGGAACTGGTCGGCCATGGACGACGACTGGAAGCTGCCCAAGGACTGGAAAAAGATCTTTTTGGACGGCATGAAAGATCGGCTCGGGCGGTTTCGCGCTTTCAAACTATTTATGGATATCTGTGTTCGTTGCGGGGCGTGTGCTGACAAATGCCACTATTTTATCGGCTCGGGCGACCCGAAAAACATGCCGGTGTTGCGCGCCGAGCTGTTGCGCTCCATTTACCGGCGCTACTTCACAGGGGCCGGCAAGGTTTTGGGACCCGTGGCCGGGGCGCGGGATCTGACCTATGATCGACTCAAAGAGCTGTGGTATTACCTGTACCAGTGCAGCGAATGTCGGCGATGTTCGGTATTTTGTCCCTATGGCATTGATACGGCCGAGATCACGATTATGGGCCGGGAGCTGACCAATTTGCTTGGATTGAATATCGACTGGATCGCAGGTCCGGTGGCCAATTGCTACAGAACGGGCAACCATATGGGCATTCAGCCCCATGCCTTCAAGGAAATGATCGACTTCTTTGTGGATGAAATCGAAGAAGTCACCGGCGTGCGGGTAGAACCCAGCTTTAACCGAAAAGGCGCGGAGATCCTTTTTGTGACACCCTCCGGGGATGTCTTCGGGGACCCCGGCACCTACACGGCCATGGGCTATTTGATCCTGTTTCACCAATTGGGACTGGATGTCACGTGGAGTACCTATGCCTCTGAGGGGGGCAACTTCGGGCTGTTTACGTCCAATGAGATTATGAAGCGGCTCAACGCCAAGATGTATGCCGAAGCCAAACGCCTGGGGGTCAAATGGATCCTGGGCGGTGAATGCGGCCACATGTGGCGGGTGATCAATCAATACATGGGAACCATGAACCTGGATCTTGCCGAGGGGAGCAAATTGGAGGAGCCGGTCTCTCCGATTACGGGGACCAAGTTCGAAAACGCGAAATCCACCAAGATGGTTCATATCACGGAATTTACCGCAGACCTTCTGCGTCATAACAAGTTGAAGGTGGATCCGAGCAGAAACGACCACCTGACGGTCACCATGCATGATTCGTGCAACCCGGCCAGGGGGATGGGATTGTTTGAAGAACCGCGGTATGTGATTAAGAAAGTATGCAACCACTTTTACGAGATGCCACCCAATACCATTCGGGAACAGACGTTTTGTTGCGGTGCGGGCTCGGGGCTCAACGCAGGCGAGGACATGGAACTTCGTATGCGCGGCGGATTGCCCAGGGCGAATGCCGTCAAGTATGCCCATGAAAAATACGGCGTGAACATGATGGCCTGTATCTGCGCCATTGATCGGGCGGTGTTGCCGGATCTCATGACATATTACGTTCCCGAGGTAGATATTACCGGAATTCATGAACTCGTGGCCAATGCGATGATTCTGGACGGCGAAAAGGAAAAAACCGTGAATCTTCGTGGGGAACCCCTTCCAGGCAAGGAGGACAGTGAGTAATGTATGACGGCGGAAAAATAATCACCGGCCTAATCATTGGGGTCATCTTGTTGACCTTTCCTATCTGGTACAATTTGGGGGCGGCTCCACCGGAACCGGACATCAAGCTGCCCGTGAAGACCAAAAAGTGTGTGGCGCCCAAAGACTACATGCGGGAGAAGCACATGCAGGTGCTGGATTTGTGGAGGGACTCCGTGGTCCGCACGGCCAAACGGATTTACGTGGCCGATGACGGCAGGACGTTTAACATGAGCCTTCAGAACACGTGCATGAGCGCGGAATGCCATGCCAAAAAGAGCGAGTTCTGCGACCAGTGCCATACCTACACGGACGTAGACCCTTACTGCTGGGATTGTCATATTCCACCGAAGGAGAAGAAGTGATGGCCGTGAACAGAAGAAAATTTTTAAAGGTTGCCGGATGGTCCGCCGTGGGAGCGGTGGCCACGTCCGCCAGGCCGGCGCTGGCGGCAAAGGAGCTTTCGTTTACGATCTCCGAAAGGTTCTTTCACCTGTTTAAAAAACCGGTCGGCGCGGAGCGGGCCGAGGCGCTGACAGCCAAGCGCTGGGCCATGGTGGTGGACGCCAGACAGCTGGACGAGGAGATCATTCAGGCGTGCCGTGAGGCCTGCCACAAGTTCCACAATGTTCCCGACATTGAGAATCCCAAGCATGAGATCAAATGGATCTGGGAAGAGGACTACGAGCATACCTTTACGGATCTGCAGGACGAATTTGTGGCAGAATCGATCAAGGACCTGCCGTTTGTGGCCCTGTGCAATCACTGCCACAACCCGCCGTGCGTGCGGGTTTGTCCGACAAAGGCCACCTTTAAGAGAGCAACCGACGGGATCGTGTTGATGGACATGCATCGTTGTATCGGCTGTCGATTCTGCATGGCGGCCTGTCCTTATGGATCCCGGAGCTTCAACTGGGTGGATCCGAGAAAGTTTCTGCCCGAAGAAGAGCAGAACCCCACGTATCCGACGAGGATGAAAGGGGTGGTTGAAAAATGTAACTTCTGCGCGGAACGCCTTGCCGAAGGCAAGCTCCCTTTGTGCGTAGAAGTTGCGCAAAAACTTTGCA
>JAFDGP010000188.1 GCA_019309245.1 Deltaproteobacteria bacterium
CCAGAATTCCGAAAAGGCCAGAACCATTACAAACGAGGCGGTCTCCGAAGCCAAGAGGGCCTCGGACGGGGTGGATGAGCTCGGTGCAGCGGCAGAAGAAATCGGCAAGGTCACAGAGACCATTACGGACATCTCTGAGCAGACCAATCTGCTGGCCTTAAACGCTACCATTGAGGCGGCCCGGGCCGGTGAGGCCGGTAAGGGCTTTGCCGTTGTAGCCAACGAGATCAAGGAGTTGGCCAAACAGACCGCCGAGGCCACGGTAGAAATTAGAAAAAAGGTAGAGGGAATTCAGCAGTCCACGGGAGACACGGTTGCGCATATCGAAGAGATTTCCAGGGTGGTCAACGACGTCAACGAGATCGTGTCCACCATTGCTACGGCTGTGGAGGAACAATCGGCAACCACCAAGGAAATTGCGGGAAACGTCTCCCAGGCCTCTCAGGGGATCCAGGAGGTGACGGAAAACGTGGCGCAGAGCTCCACGGTGGCCGGGGAGATTGCCAGAGACATTGCGGATGTGAATCAATCGGCCTCAGAGATTTCCAACAGTACCTCACAGGTGAACCAGAGCGCCGAGGAACTCTCCAGATTGGCGGAACAGCTTCGGGAGATGACCGCACGGTTCAAGGTCTGACAACAAGTAACCGCAGGACAACCTGCGGTCACATGGACCTGTCGTGCTGATCGCGGCTTGGGTCTGCGTGACAAGTCAGCATGAAGAAACGCTGGTTAAGCAAGATGGTCTATATTTTGCATCATGTTATTGCTAGTTATCCAGTTAGTCTAATGCACGCTACTTCAGGTGGCCCGTGGAGGCGCGATGGCCCCGGAGAGTGCATGAAACCATAAGCAGGCCTGATGTGAGGCCATAACCAAACATACAAGAGGGGGTGGCTATGTTTAGAGCACCATGCAACCGGGCGCCAGCCATTGTTTTTGGGGTGATTATTTTTGGCGCATTGTTTTTTGGGCCGTGGCCGGCGGAGCGGCTTGCGGCGGATGTTGAAAAGACCTATGTCGGGGCCAAGGCCTGCGAGGAGTGCCATGAGGAAGAGTACGAGCATTACGAGAAGTTTGCTAAAAAGGCCCACTCTTACAGTCATATTAAAACCATGAAAAAGGGTCTGACCGAGGCCGAATTTCGAAGCTGTTTTGAGTGTCATACCACGGGCTACGGACAACCCGGAGGATTTAAATCCGAACAGGAGACCCCGGACCTCAAAAACGCGGGTTGTGAGACATGTCACGGGCCGGGGAGCGTGCATGTGGAGACCCAGGATCCTGAAGACATCAAGGCAAGTCTTACGGACGAGGAATGCGGCCGGTGTCACAATTCGGAACGGGTGAAGGCCTTTGGCTACAAGCCGCTGATATATGGTGGAGCACACTAACCAAGGAGGAAGAGCAATGAAGTTATTCGCCTATTTCAAAGAACACCTCTGGGTACAAGTAGTGGCCAGCCTGTCAGCGGTGTTCATTGTGGTGCTGGGGACAGTGATTGCCTGGAGCATCGTGGGAGAAGGCACCATGATTAAGGCCCAGGTCAAGGGCCAGGGCAACATGTTGGCCGAGGCCATCGAAGGGAGCATGGACAATGCGCTGGCCACTGGCGACAATGCGGCCGTTGAACGCCAGTTCGAGCGGTTGAAGGAAAAGATACCCGATGCGGATGTGGCTGTTTTCTCCTTTGATAAGACCGTGGCCTTTGCGACGGACAAAAAGTTAGCGGGGAAGTCCATCGATGCCCTGGTGGTCGACAAGAGGGCCGGCCAAGCGGTTTCCCGCATGCTTCAAGACGGCCAAGCGCCACCGGAGCCCTTTGATGAGGTGATCAACGGCGCGCCTTATATGACGCTTATGCGTCCGATCCTCAATGAAACCCGGTGTTATCATTGCCACGGAAGCTCCCGCCGCGTTCTGGGCGGGACCATAGTCCGGATATCCACCGAACAGGCCGTCGGGCTCGTTAATGCCGCCAGGAACCGCAATCTGATCGTGGGCGGGATCGGTCTGGCGCTCATCGTGTGTTTGGTTTATTTTTTATTTGATCGGCTGGTGAACCGGCCCGTACAGGCGCTAAAAGATATGACCGCAAGTCTTCGGGAAGGCGATTTTACCCATACCCTGGAGGTGAAAGGCAACAACGAATTGAGTCATATCTGTGCCAGAATGAATCTGGTCTCCGAAGACCTCCGGAAGATGATCCAGGGGATTGTTGAAAACGGAGAGAGCCTGGCCGGCTCGGCGTCGGAGCTGTCGTCCATCTCTGAACAAATGTCTTCCGGGGCTGAGCAGACTTCTGCAAAGGCCAACACTGTGGCCACGGCCGCGGAGGAAATGAGCTCCAACATGAATGCGGTCGCGGCGGCGACAGAGCAGGCGTCCACCAATGTGAGCATGGTGGCCACCGCTGCCGAAGAGATGACCGCGACCATCAACGAAATTGCCAAAAACTCTGAGAAGGCCCGGACCATCACGGCTGAGGCGGTGTCCAAGTCAAAAAATGCCTCAGACCGGGTGGACGAGCTGGGGACAGCGGCCCAGGAAATCGGCAAGGTCACCGAGACCATCACGGAGATTTCCGAGCAGACCAATCTGCTCGCGCTCAACGCCACCATCGAGGCCGCCCGGGCCGGTGAGGCCGGCAAGGGCTTTGCCGTGGTGGCCAACGAAATCAAAGAATTGGCCAAACAAACCGCCGAGGCCACGGTTGAGATCAAGAACAAGGTCGGAGGCATTCAGCATTCTACTGAAGACACAGTGTCCGAAATCGAGCAAATCTCAAAGGTGGTCAATGACGTTAACGAGATCGTATCCACCATCGCCACGGCTGTGGAGGAGCAATCCGTGACCACCAAAGAAATTGCTGGAAACGTTTCTCAAGCCTCGAAGGGGATTCAAGAGGTCACCGAGAACGTGGCCCAGAGTTCCACCGTGGCCGGTGAGATCGCAAGAGACATCGCGGACGTAAACCAGGCCTCCGGAGAGATATCCAACAGCAGCGCCCAGGTGAACTTGAGCGCGGAAGAGCTGGCCAAACTGGCCAGCCAACTCAAAGAGATGGTCACGCGGTTCAAAGTCTAACCCGTATCATAACACAACAAAAACACAAGGGCGTGCTCGAAGATGGGCACGCCTTTTTTATGGCTGGAAACTAGCTGTTGAACATCTTTTTAATCCGCGTTGTAAGTTTGGCGGATTCAATGGCGGCAAATTCTCGCAGGAGCCTTTCCTGCTTCTTGTTCAGATTTGTGGGGGTTTTGACCACGACCTGAATGATCTGGTCTCCTCGACCATATCCTCGAAGCGAAGGGATGCCCTCTCCTTCAAATCGGAAGATGTCGCCGGGCTGGGTGCCTTTGGGGATTTTGAGCTTTTTGTTGCCGTTGAGGGTGGGCACCTCAATGGTGTCTCCGAGGGCGGCCTGCACAAATGAAATGGGGACCTGGCAAACGATGTCGTTGTTATCCCGTTGAAAAAACTCGTGGGGTTCCACATTCACATAAATGTAGAGATCGCCCGGAGGACCGCCATAGGGGCCGGCTTCACCCTCTCCGGTGAGGCGAAGCCGGGATCCGGTATCAACCCCGGCCGGCATTTTCACAGAGACCTTTTTTTTCTGAAGGACTTGGCCGGTCCCCTGACACTGGCGGCATGGATGCCGGATCACAGTACCCCGACCGCGGCATTGCGGGCAGGTACTGCGGATGCTGAAAAAGCCTTGGCTTCGGCTGATGTGGCCGGTTCCGCCGCAGTATCGGCAGCTTTCCGGGGAGGTGCCGGGCTCGCATGCCGAGCCTTCACAACTCGGGCAGGTGTGGGCCTTTTCAACCTCAATCTCTTTTTCAACGCCGAACGCGGCCTCCATGAAGCTGATCGTCAGGTCATAACGGAGATCCGCGCCCCTACGGGCGGAAGCTCTGGACCTTGAGCTTCCAAAGCCGAAAAAATCTTCGAAGATATCGCTGAAGCTTGAAAAGATATCGTCAAAGCCCCGAAATCCGGAAAAACCGCTGCCCTGCAGCCCTTCATGGCCGTACTGATCGTATATCCTCCTTTTTTCTGGATCTCGGAGGACCTCATACGCCTCGGCCGCCTCTTTGAAGCGTTCTTCGGCCTCTTTGTTGCCAGGATTGCGATCCGGGTGATATTTGAGCGCCAGCTTCCTGTACCGGGCCTTGATCTGTTGTGTATCGGCATTGCGATCAACGCCAAGGACTTGGTAATAATCCCTTTTTGTCGTCATGGTTTTTAGTTAGGCTATGTGACAACAAGCATGTGTATTCGGCCGATGATAGATCATCCGACCCCTATTTTGGTCCAACAGCGTTGGCCGACCCTGAGGGCACCGGTGCCGCTTCGCGGCCGAAGCGTGTGCATATCACATCAAAATAATGCACCCCGCGGGTTTGTCAAATCTGCCTTGCAATCATCGGGCCTCTATGAAGTGCGCATGGGAGTCGGGCAGCCCTTTCGGCCTCCCGGGGGCCGCAATTCCATAAAAAGCCATTTATTCATGGAAAGGCGTTCGTCCGATGTGGTATACGCAAGACAAGGCTAGGCGAATAGGTCCCTGAGAGGATCGTTTGCCGAATTTGTCCGCCACAAAAGGCGGCGGCCTTACGTCTTACTGGAGAGCTTTCCATGAACCGTGGATATTGCAGGGTGATCGCATTTGTTGTGCTGTTCTTGATCTCGGTTGCCGCCCGGGGCGCGACGGAGTTTCCCCGGCCCCGGGGGCTCGTGAACGACTTTGCCGACGTGCTGTCGGCGGGCGATGAGCAGAAACTGATGCGGCTTACCCAGGAGCTTTTGACAAAGACGGGTGTCCCTGTGGTCGTGGTGACCATGCCCGATATCGGCGGTGAGGATTATAACGAGTATGCGAACCGATTGTATGAACAGTGGGGCATCGGCAAGAAGGGAGACGATCGGGGCGTTCTGATTCTTGTGACCATTAAAGAGCGCAAAATGCGCATTGAGACTGGTTATGGCATTGAGGGCCTGATCCCGGACGGTTTGGCCGGCGAAATCCGTGACAGGTATATGATTCCTTATTTTAGAGAGAACCGATTTGCCGAGGGTTTGTTAAGGGGTACAATGGCAATTGCGCAGATCGTCGCCCGTGATGCGGGCGTATCCTTATCCGGAGGGCCACAGCCGGGGGGGCGGACCTCCAAGCGGCGTTCAGGACTGCCGGGACTGTTATTTGGGCTGATTTTTCTCGCGGTGCTCTTTTCCATGGGGAGAAGACGGGGAGGGCTGCTTCCCTGGTTGCTGTTGATGTCAATGGGCCGGGG
>JAFDGP010000189.1 GCA_019309245.1 Deltaproteobacteria bacterium
GACTCGTTCGAGGCCGTTCAGCGGGTCCGGATAGACGCTTCGTCTTGCGTCAAGGATCTCGAGAAAAAAAGCGACATGATACGGGCGCAATTGGACGGGATGTTGAGAAACCCTCAGGTCATCAAGCGCGAATACCTCTCTGACGGGACGGTCCAGGCCCGTTTGGCGTTTAGCTTGACCGGAGGGCTTGCCCAGCTCGCTTTGCCGCAATCGATTAAACCGGTACCACAAATCAAGACCTGCTCGCCGAGTACCGACGAATCAAAGCGGGCAGGTGGTGCCGCGGCCGCACCGTCTCGGGCTTCTGTTTTTACGGGTCTGATTCTGGACGCCCGGGGACTCGACGGACTTCCTGCCCTGGTCCCGGTGGTGGTCACGGAAAGCGGTAACGAGATCTATGGCCCTGCCGTGGTCAGTCGCGAGTATGCCGTGCAGCAAGGCATGGCAGTCTTTGTGGTGGACCTGGAAACAGCGAAAAGGAGTGCCAGAGTCACCAATCACCCGATGATCGTCAGGGGGCTGAGAACGCTCAAAGGCTCGGGATGTACCTTCGTGATCAGTGATGCGGACGGTGCCATGGTCCGTGGCGCCTCGGAAAGTCTGTTGTTTCTGAAACAGTGTAAGGTCATCATCGTTCTGGATCCAATACGATCGGCGCCTGATTAATCCGTCCATAAAATGAAGATTTATAGTAAGGAACTTCTTTGAATCGACATGGTGACATGGAAGCCCTGTACCGCAAGGGTCTTTGGGCGCTGGCCGGCGCAATAATGGCGCTTTGGTCATTGGCCGCGTGTGCCCCACGGACCGTAACGGTGGGGGTGGCCCTGGATACCCCTGAACACCATGTACTCAGCGGCATGAAGCTTTTGGACTCCGGCAGATATCAAGACGCACGAAGCCAGTTCGAGCTTGCGATACAAAAGGCCCCATGGTTTACCAAGGCCTATGTTGGCAAGGGCCTGGTTGCCGGCTATCAGGGCAATTGCCGCAACGCCCGGCAAGCCATCGAAAAAGCCGCGACCATGGCAAAAACCGATGACGAAAAGGCCTTTGCCGCAATCGGGCTGATTCGACTGGCCCTGATCTGCCAGGACTCCGTGGAATCGGAGCCGCTCCAGGCGGCCAGGGCCGCATATGTACAAGCGCTCGCTGTGTTTCCCGATTCAGCGGAAGCCCATTACTATATGGCGGTGCTGTATGAAAGTGCCGGGGACATCTTAAGGGCCAGGACGCTTTTCCAACGGGTCGTCGAAATCAATCAATCCCATGTTCTTGAGGCTAGAGATGCGCTGAGGCGTATCCAGGGTGAGGAATAAACCATGATATATGGCAAACAGCACCTTGTTGCAGCCGTACTGGTGTTGGCGGGACTTTTCGGATACTGCCCATCGACACAGGGCCTTGAGGACCCAGCGGCGCACACTCTAGAGGTGATTGGAACCGGCATTATCGATCAGGGCAATGTAGCCAAGGCTCGCGATGAGGCCATTGAACAGGGGCTGTGGAATGCGGTTGAACAGAGCGTGCAAAAGTTGATTCAAACATCGTCGGTGGTCGGCTATTTTCAGTTGCTCAACGACCGGGTCTACAGCCAGCCAGAACTTTTTATTCAGGACTACCAGGTCTTGACGGAATCCAAATCCGGCCGATGCTACCGCGTCCTGGTCAAAGCTACGCTCTTGATGGACACGCTCAAGGACAAGCTCCGGGAAATCGGGGTCTTGATGTCGGAAGGGACGCTACCCGCGATCCTTTTCCTGGTATCGGAGCAAAACATCGGCCAGGCGGTTGCTATTGACAGCTGGCGACAGGATCCTTCAATGAAGATTCCTCTTGCCGTTGAAGACGCTCTTGCCATCTATATGAAGGAAAAGGGTTTTACCGTCATCAACCCCGGTTCGGTACTCGCGGACCAGATCCCACCCAAAGCGCAGGCACCGACCTCGATGCCGGATGACGAAACGGCAATCAGGCTGGCAGGACAAACCGGAGCCGACGTCGTGGTCGTGGGCGTGGGGACGGCCCAATACAGCGGAAACGTGTTGGGAACCGAGATGAGATCGGTTGAGGCCACGTTTTCCGCCCGTGCCCTGAAGGTGGAAAACGGCGCGTTGATCGGCACTGTTGAGGGTGCCGGCGCAGCTGTGCATGCAAACGAGATCGTTGCTGGGGCCCAGGCCCTTACCACTGCGGCGGCCAGGGCGGCTCAGGAACTGGTACGCCGCATCAAGGCATACTGGAACGGACAGACCGCGCAGAGCACTCTGGTTGAGCTGGTTATTGACGGAATCCGAGAATATGTGGACTTCGTAAAATTTCGAAGGACCCTCAAAAACGACATTCACGGCATCAGGAACGTCTACCTACGGGCGATCAGGGCCGGGGAAGCCAAGATAGACGTGGACTTCCAAGGTGATGCCCGGAGCCTAGCCGACGAATTGTTGTTCAAAGATTTCGGCGGCTTTGGAGTCAATATATTTGAGGTGGCCGACAAGACGATCAAACTCGAACTCATCCCAAAATCACAGATACAACCATCCCTGCCACCCCCTCAGGAATCCAACGCCGAGTCCTGGTAGGGCCCTTTTCCGGATCTACTACGAAAAGTAGTAGCTTAACGCCGGAGTTAACGCACTATGACAGACAAACGCTCGATTCCTATAAACATTCCCAATACTCTGACCCTTCTCAGGATCTTGCTGACCCCGCTGTTTGCGATCTGCTTGATCAGGCGGTATCTGGAAGGGGCCCTGGTGGTCTTTGCAGTCGCAGCGGTAACAGACGGCCTGGACGGCCTGGTGGCCCGGGTATTTCGCCAGAAGACCACTCTAGGCGCATATCTGGACCCCATTGCCGACAAACTGCTCCTATCCACGGCCTTTATCACCCTGGCCATCCACGGTCTGATTGCGAGCTGGCTGACGGTCATCGTCATCACACGGGACGTGTTGATCCTTTTCGGGGTTGCGTTGCTGACAATCATGAATCGGCAGGTGGAGGCCAGGCCATCCATATTGAGCAAGATGACCACCGTGGCCCAACTGAGCGCGGTCTGCCTGGTATTGATCGGGTTCCGAGAACCGTTGCCCGCCGATATCAAAGATCCTGTCTTTTGGCTTACAGCCGCGCTGACCACACTGTCAGGGTTACAGTACATCTACCGGGGGCTGAACATCCTCAACGAAGAAGGGTAACGGCAAAGAACCCTGTAGAGTGCCGGTTGTTCATGCAACAAGAGCTTTGCACAACCTGCCGGTGTTAAAGCAAACATCAGTGCCCCCAGCAGGGCATAGCCCCTTTGAGGGGCCTAGGGGCCTTCCTCATACCCCTACTCTGCTGAAGTTGCTGATTGCAAACCGCCTTTTGGGTTGACACTTTCCCCCAGAGTTGTTACCCAAACAGCCACTGCAGGCATGTAGCTCAGGGGGAGAGCGCTACCCTGACACGGTAGAGGTCCCGGGTTCAAATCCCGGCGTGCCTACCACCCATCAAACTCGGCTAAGGGGGCTTGATGATTCCCGGTTTCCGGCGGCCCCGTGTGCTCTCCAAGCCAAACGCGTGGTCCGCACCGCGCCGGTGCTAACAATCCGTATTCCAACAGCGGCACCGACGGGACGCACCGAAACCCAGGGTCCTGTAACACCCTGATCCATGGAGGCTGTCCATGCAGTTTGCACATCTGTTTACGCCGTGCGCCATAGGAAAGTGCTCCCTGAAAAACAGGATCATCATGGCTCTTTTTCCCACCAAATACGCCACGGAAAGCAAAGTCAATGCGAAAATGATGGCTTTTTACCGGACACGTGCGCGCGGCGGCGCGGCCATGATCGTCCTGGAATGCCCTTGTGTGGATTATCCCGCAGCCTATAAGGGCCCCAAGGAACTGCGTATGGACGACGAACAATACGCTCAGGGTATCCGGCGACTCCTGGAGGTCATCCACAAAGAAGGCGCCAAGGCCTTTATGCACCTGACCTATCCCAAAGAACGCATCTTTAAAGAACCTGTGGACGGCGCCAAGAAGAAAAACAGCGGATGGGTCCTGCCTCTGGCCAACACCATGGCCCCCGAAGAGGCTGAACGGATCCTTTTGATCATGGCCGACGGCGCCCGGCGCGCCCGGGAAATCGGCTATGACGGCGTGGAGATCCAGGCGAGTTACGGGGGCCTGATCGCCCAGCTTCTTTCCCCACTACTGAACAAGCGTACAGACTCTCTGGGCGGGGCGCTCGAGAATCGGACCGGGTTTTTGACCCGGCTCATCCGGGAAACCAAAAAGGCGGCTGGCTCGGATTTTCCGGTGATCATTAAGCTGGTCTGCGACGAATTTGTCCCCGGAGGACTCGGCGTGGATGAGGCAAAGCGAATTGCCGTCCTTGTGCAACAGGCCGGTGCAGATGCCATCGTGGCCAACGGGGGTAACAAGGCCACCAAGCACAGGACCATCCCGACTCATGAAAGCCCACCAGGCGCACTCGTGGAGCTGGCCTCACAAATCAAGGCGAGCGTCAGTATTCCCGTAGTTGCAATCGGTAAGATCAATTCACCCGAATTGGCCGAGGATATCATCGGCCGCGGCCAGGCAGATCTTGTGGCCATGGCCAGGCCTCTGGTCGCAGACCCTGATCTACCCAACAAGGCCCGAACTGGCAATGTGGATGGGATCAGGCGGTGTGTCTGCTGTCTGGAAGACTGTGTTGAAAAAGGGGTGCCGGGCCTCGGCAGGGCCTGTACGGTCAATCCCTTCGTCGGACATGAACATGACTGGGTGCTGGGGCCAGCCGAAAAGAAAAAAAAGGTCCTGGTGGTCGGCGGCGGGCCGGGCGGCATGCAGGCTGCTATCTTGTGCAGTATCCGAGGCCATGAGGTAAGCCTGTGGGAACGCTCGCACGAGCTCGGAGGCCAGGCCAAGCTGGCCGGCATCGCGCCGTTTAAGGGGGAAATGGTTGAGGTCGTCCGGTACCTGAAACACGCCCTGGAAGAAACGTCAGTCATCGTTACCCCCGGCAAACAGGCCACGGTGCCCGAGATCCTAGCCCATGCGCCCGACGTCTTAATTGTGGCCACAGGATCCCGACCGGGGCATCTGGAGGTAACGGGGATCGAATCGGATCGGGTAGTAGACGTACGGTCCGTTTACGAAAACCAAGGGGGGGGCGTGGGGCAACATGTGGTCGTCGTCGGTGGGGGAGAAACCGGCTGTGAGACCGCGGAATGGCTTGCGGAAACAGGACGGCATGTAACTGTAGTCGAGATGTTGCCGGAAGTGC
>JAFDGP010000190.1 GCA_019309245.1 Deltaproteobacteria bacterium
TGACCGCAAGCTCCCCGACACGCCTGGCACTGACCCTGGATGGCAAATATGACGCAATGCCTGTCCAGATTATTGGAACCTTTGGTGGTCTGGTCGGCCTGACCGATCCGACCAGGGTCTGGTCGGTCTCGTTGACAGCCAAAGCACCCGTGGCCAACGTCACTATAAAGGGGATGATCCAGGATGTTTTACACGGCAAAGGACTGACTCTCAACATTAAGGCAACAGGGGAGTCGGTTCAAAATCTTCTTGCATTGTTTCACGCACCAAATATTGCCGAAATGGGACCTTTCGAGATCGCGGGGACCCTCACGGACAACCGTGGTACGCTGGCAGCCACGGAGCTGGCGCTGCAGATCAGTGTTGGCGGTACAACCCACCTGCGGCTCGCAGGCACAATCCAAGACATCGCAGGCCTGGAAGGGGTAGATACGAGATTTTCCATTGAGGGCAATGACGTCGCAGACCTGGAACCCTTTTTCAAAAAGCCATTGCCTTTCCAAGGCGCATTTCATATGACTGCTCACGCTTTGAAACCGGCAAAGAAACCGTGGCGCTTTGTCGATCTTGCCGTAACCGCGGGAAAAAGTGTTCTCAAAGGGTCTGCCGACCTGGATCTGAACGGCGAGCGGCCACAGCTCGCAGCCGATTTGTCCTTCCAGGTACTGGACCTTCGGCCTTTTTTGTCACGGCCTCAAGGCGGGCCGCCCCCCCCTGTCACGGCGACGTGTAGGCCGGAAAAGAAAAGGGAAAAGGTCTTTTCCGATACACCGTTTTCATTCACAGGACTTCAAGAGCTCAATGCAACCGTCGATCTTCGCGTTGATCAGACTTTGCTGCCATGGCTCGTTTTTGATGATCTCACAGCCCGTGCCGTCCTGCATGAAGGGCACCTGCAGGTGCGTCCATTCAAAGGTACGGCCGGTGACGGCACAGTCGAGGCCTCTGTTGACCTGGAGGCCGGTCGGGACCCGCCGAAAATCGGCTTTGTATTGAATACACACCGGTTCGACCTGGGACAGGTGCTCAAAACCCTGGGAATCGAAGGCGTCCTGGAAGGAAAACTCGACGTGGAATTCGACTTGGCCGGCCAAGGCAATTCCGTAGCGGCGCTCATGGCATCTCTCAACGGCACCGGCGTTGTTGTCATGGACCAGGGAAAGATCAATGACCGGATGATCGGATTGTTACGCGGCGGGCTAAAGGACATTATCCACATGATTTCCCAAGCGGAAAAACAAACCAAATACACGCAAATCAACTGCCTGGTGGTCGGGCTGGATATCACCCAGGGGCTGGTCCAAAGCACCGCCCTGGTGCTGGATACAAGTGATGTCACCCTTTCAGGCCATGGGGAAATCGACCTTGCAACCGAAGGCCTGGATGTCTCTTTGAAACCCACACCCAAAAAGGGGGTCGGAATCAAGGGCCTGGGCAAACTCAGCCTGAGCCTGGGCCAGTTGACAAAACCCTTGAAACTGGGAGGCACTCTGGCAAATCCTTCGGTTGCCATTGACGCCTCTGGCACGATGCTGACTCTGGGAAAAGCCATCGGCGGCGTCGCGCTTCTTGGGCCGGTAGGACTGGCCGCAGCCCTGGCCGGCGGAAAGCTGGGCAATCAGGACCCCTGTGCCGCTGCAGTTCAGGCCGCCAAAGCCCGGAGTGCCCAGCCGCAGGCAGGCCGGGCGTACTCCCCGGAAAAAGGGGAAACCCAAGACACCCCCTCTGTTCCCTGATCATATCCCCGATCTTTTTGGGCGGCCGATAAGAAATCACATGGATGCAGGCACGGTCCATAATTAACAGATTTTATTTGACAAAATTCGCTGAAACAAATATTTTGGACTCGTGTATCATCGACCTTGAGCACTCAGGGCGAGAATGCAAAAGATTACACCGTGTCCAGCGCGGCTTGCGTGTGTGATCTAAGCCGTCACGGTCATGGATGATGCGCAGAGTCAAAGACAACGCATCCCGAGGAAACCCCTGGCCCATAGATACCCTTAATGGCTTATGGACAACTTTGATGCCATCCTCAACCGGGTTAAAGAAAAGCAGCAAGATTATGCCAGTTATGACTTTACGAAGCTGGAAATGGCTGCCCTAAACACCTTTTTTGATCTGGCGCAAGAATACGATGACCTGAAAAACCTCTATCTGGTCTGTGTCACGGTTCCCCATGTTTTCATGGATATTGAAAGCACCCTTTATCTGATCGATCCCAAAACGCAAACGATCGTTCCTGCCGCCAGCAGCCGAAACGGCCTGGCGGCCCGGCAGGACGACTGCCCCCCCTTTATCAAGATTACGGACACGGCTTATCAACACGACTCTTCCTATGTCGTGCCCATCCATGGCAAAAGGACCCCTACCAGCCGGCTCCTCTTTCATGGAACCGGCAATCTGATCGGCATCTTTGAAGCCGCTCGCGATACAGAATTTTCCGAGATGGAGCGTTTTTTCATTCAAAAATATGTCAACCGTGTCGGCTATAACCTTTACAACAAGACGTTGGCCGAGCAAAACATACAACACCTCAAATTCATCAATAACCTGGTAGCCGACATCGAACACAATGTGATTGTGCCCAATTTGCGCTACAAGGTCTACTTCAGACAGATCCGAAGATATCTGACGGCAAACAAGGGCATCGAAAACGAACTTGAAGGCCTCATGGAGGCACTTAAATCCCAGGATCGAGACCTGTACGCCAAGCTCAGCGCGATTGTGGAGGGCATGGAGGTCATCAACCGGAATATATTTGACCACCAGGAAAAGATTGAACGACATTATAAAAATACCAGCCTCTTTCTGGAAAGCCTGTTCAGACCGGACCATTTCGTGTTTGGAGAGTACATTCTCAAGAAACGGCCGTGGTCTTTGTGGAAAGATATCGTTTTGCCTCAGTTAGACCGATATGCGGATCGTTTTTCCAAACAGGGCATCAAGGTTACCCACACGATAGCCGATGAAAAAGCGCAAGATGACGTATCGGTCAAAGTCGATAAAGGGTTGCTGGCTCAGGTCGTAGCAAACCTGCTGTCTAATGCGGCAAAGTATGCCGAACCGGCTCCGAACCCATCAGGAAGAATGGAAAAACGGGTCGATTGCCGGGCTCGGGTATTGGAAAACTTTTTCGGGCAGGGGCACCACGGCGTTCGTTTTCAGGTCTTTTCGTCAGGGGATCCTATTATGAATGAAGACAGCGAACGGGTCTTCGATGAAGGCTACCGGTTGACCCAGAACAATCCGGTCAGCGGAAAAGGACACGGACTTCATTTTGTCAAAAACGTGGTCGAAGTACACGGGGGTATCGTCGGTCACAAGGCCAAGGACAACGGCAATGAATTTTATTTCGTCATCCCGGCCTAGCGGGCGGGCAACGCTGTCGGGTTGGAAGCGCCCCGCAGCCTGGGCGATGGTTCTATGGTTTTTCCCGGCCGCTGTCCTTTTTGCCAAAACGCCGGCAGGATTCGCCCCTTATCAAGCTCTCCAGGCACGGCTGGTACGGGAGGGTTTTAACCACAACTTTGTCAGGACGCTGTATTCCAATCCACAAGCCGTCTTTGATTCAAAGGGAATCACGGCCTATTTCCTGCACCGAGAATCCGCACTGGATTACAGCCGGTTTCTGTCCGGCAGGCCCATCCGCCAAGCCTTGGCCTATTTGGACGATCATGCCGATGAGCTGCAAAATGCCCGGAAACATTACGGGGTCTCCGGAGAAATCATCACGGCCATCCTGCTGGTCGAATCCCGACTGGGGACCTCGGTAGGAAGACACCCGGTGTTTGTCACGCTGTCGAACATGGCGGCTGTCGGGGATGAAAAGACCCGGGATATTGTATGGAACACCTATGTGAAGAAGAAGGCCTCCACGTCCAAAAAAAATTTTGACGCCTGGGCGGCCAGAAAGTCGAAGTGGGCTTTTGACGAGCTCAAGGCCTATCTGACATATATCCAAACGCAGGGGCTGGATGCCTTTTCCATGCGGGGATCTTATGCCGGGGCCCTGGGGTTCGCCCAGTTCGTGCCGTCAAGTGTGCTCACATTCGGCGTTGATGGTGACCGAGACGGGCGGGTCAATCTGTATCAACATCGCGACGCCATTGAGAGCGTAGCCAATTATCTCCAACGACATGGGTGGAAGCCTGATCTGAATCGAAAGGAGGCCTTTCGAATCCTGCTGCGTTACAATAACAGCGCTTACTATGCAAATACGATACTGGACGTGGCCGACCGGCTTTCCAGGGCTCGTTGAGGCATCTGCCATTTGCACCGGTCTTCCTGATGATCGCTGATTTTTTACAGATGATCTTGGAGAAAAAACAGGATTGAGATGAAATTTCACACCCTGCTGTTTATATTTTTTGTCCTTTTTATTCCGACTCTCTGGTCGATTGTGCATGTCGCCTACCGCGACTTCGGTTCCATTAAGAAAAAGGCGCTTTGGGGGTGCTTTGTCGTCTTTGTTCCACCCATTGGCGGAATTGTGTATCTAGTGGTGTATTACATCGGAAAAATCCGGTCGAGGCAGTGACTTCAAACCAGGAAGAGGACATGCCATGTTTAATATCGCAGGCGAAGAAAGCTATCACCATGGTGAAATCATCTTCAAAGAGGGAAGCTCTGGCGACTGGGTCTACGTGGTTCAGTCCGGAGCAGTGGAAATCTCCAAGACCATCCATGGACACAAGTATGTGATCGAGGTCCTGGAAAAAGGGGATATCTTCGGCGAGGTAGGCTTTATCGGCGGTATGGGGCGTATCGCCACCGCCCAGGCCGTGGGAGAAACCACGATCGGCATTATCGACCGGGACTTTCTGACCTCGGAGTTCAACAAACTTTCCGAAGACTTCCGGTTGATCCTGGTGGCCGTGGCCCAGAGGGTCAAGAAGATGACCGACAGGGCCACCGAATATACGGTACGAAAAGCGCCCCGGGTCTCGAAGGTCCTGCCCGTGATGTTCAAGTTTCAAGACAAGGTGATCAAGGGTTACCTGGGCAACATGAGCACCTGGGGGCTTTTTATCAGGACGGACAGCCCGTTGAACCCCGGCCACAAGTTCTCGTTGAAGCTTGATCTTCCGGGCATAAAAGAGACCTTGAAGCTCAGATGTGAGGTAGTGTGGAGCAGGTCCCAGCCGGAAGGGCCGCATCGCCCGCCGGGGATGGGAATCAAATTCCGCGATATTGACATGAAGGACTATCGCATCCTGAAAGAATACATCAAAGAACAGGGAGTGGACGAA
>JAFDGP010000006.1 GCA_019309245.1 Deltaproteobacteria bacterium
TCACCCGGGCGGGCCTGTAGATCCACTGAAGGGGATTGAGTTGAAAGAGTTGGGCAACCACCACGACCGGAGCCCCTTTTGATCGAGCTCGGATGACCTGATCTGCTGAGGCCACACCGAACTGAGCGTGGCCAAGCTCCAATTCTTTGAGGGCGTCCCGTTCCGGGCTGCCTTCCTTGACCGTAACCCTCAGCCTGTGGCGTTTGAAGACACCATAGGCCTGCGCGTAGAGGTCCCCGGCGGTACTGGCGTTAAACAGCCACTTAAGTCTATAATTGATTTCCAGAAGGGTCCTGTCCGAGGATTTTTCACAGCCTCCCAGCCAGGCGATCAAGGCTGAAAGCACGATCAGGCCAACGGACTTGTGCATCCATTTGCATCGCACGGCCGACCTCAGTGCAAAAACAGGCCCCCTGACAACACGCCGGAATCCGGGTCAGGAGGCCTTAGAATGTGATTCGGCCCTGGGGTGTTAAACTTGCAGCACAAGCGTGCCTTTATTTCTGGAGGACTAATGGCGGGGTCCCCAGAGCCGAAACTGTTTTAGCGGCGCTGTTTCTCGGGAAGACAGACCTTGTGAGACCTTTGCAAAACTCGTTGCTCTCGCTTACAGGGCAACATTTTGCGCGCTCGGCCTGGATCATATTGCCTTGAGGGAAGACGACCTGACCGCCGGCAGGAAGTTGTGCAAAGCTCTCCTAGTATTTGCCTACCCCCTCACATCGCATATTGAACACCTAAACATCCAAATGCACACTAACAGGGGAAAATTGACTTGTCAAGCATATATTGTGGTAGATCAAAAAAAAAACGCAATATATGGTGTGATTCCCTAATCTAGCCCTGGGAAAAAACGAAGCAGCGTGTTGATGACCGCGTAAGCCCGCGGGAATGCTGTTCTGAGAAAGGGGCCATTTCACACTTTGCGGAAAGGGTTTCCGGTATTCAGTTGTCAGTTTTCAGCAAAGGTTTGAAAAGATGGATGGGCCATCTCGCTTCCGGCATGTAGGCCAGGGCTAACTTCTTTGCAACGTTTGATTTATTAATGGAAATCGACCTGATCCGGGCCGTAAAGACGCCTCTGGAGCGCGACGCCGGTCCACTCCAACAGGGCCAGGTATATCGAGGTGCAGATGCCGATCTCAAACAGGGCGACCAGAATCTTAGCCAGATCGCTCTGATAAAGCGCAATACGAATGGTATGGCCGATCCCGGAACTCGCGGCCAGGAATTCCGCCACAATGGTACCGACCATGGCCAAAGTAGCGCTTCCCACAACCACGGTAATCAGTTTATGGATATTTTCAAAGGCTCGAATCTTGACCTGAAGGCGCCAGGTGGTCTTACCGGTGGCGACATAAAAATGTTCAACTGCTTCCACGGGCTCGCCCAAGACCCCAAGGATCGCCAATAACAGAGGAAAATAACAAATCATGGCCGCGATCAACAGTCTTGAAGAAAGGCCGTCTCCGAGCAGGATAAAGATGATCGGCGCAATCGCAACAATCGGATAAGCCTGGATGTTATATGCCGCGACCTTGATCAGGGAGCCGACCCGGCAGGTGGGCCGTCCGATGATTCCGACCACAGACGCCAATACGATCGACAGCACGTGCCCCACAATCGCGACCAACAAGGTGTTTGCGACATCCAGGATATAACGGCCGAAAACCTCTCGGGCGGTGTTTTGCAGCTCCCCGACGCTGGGAATCACGTAGTCGGAAAGCCCTAGGGCATGTTTGATCAAAAACAGAAACGCCAGCCCTACAAGGTACACCAGGAAAAACTGGTAGATCCTTTTATGCGGCACTGATGACCTCCAGGATAGTGCGTTCAACATCTTGTTTAGCAAAGGTGTCGTCCCTTCGGCAGTCGCAGCCCGGAATACGAACGGCCTGGGGCCTCCTGTGGGAACCGCGCAGGATCAAGATTTGCGCGCAGAGCTTTGAAATTTCCTGGATGTTATGGGAAATATACAAAAAGGCCTTGGAGGGAAACATCTCCTTGATATTCAAAATGATTACCTCCCGGGTGGCTTCGTCCACATTAGCCAGGCTTTCATCCATAATCAGAAGGTCGAAATCCTGCACAAGGTAACGCAGCAGGTTCACCCGGTTTTGCTGGCCAAGGGAAAGCCGTGCAAACCGCGATTGGAGACAAGGGGCAAGGCCAAAAAGCCGGGTCAACTTTTTTAAAGTTGTCTGCGCGGACGCTGGCGTCACCTCCAACAGGTGTTCTTTTACGGAGTACCACCCGGGCACCCTTTCCAGGTTATAAGAGTACAGGACACGGCCGTTGGGGTCTCGGGTCACATGTTCGGCCGAGACGGGGACTTCACCGGCCAGAATCCTGGCCAGGGTGGTCTTTCCTACGCCGGAAGGGCCGAAAAGGGCGTGAAAGCCCGGGCCTGAAATCCGGCACGACAGCCTTCGAAACACATCAGCCTCCGTGCCGGGGTACCGAAATGAGAGGTCTTTGCATTCGACAAACATGAAATACTCTCGGCTCAGGTGCCAATGACACCTTTGGGTATGGGCTCTATGAATTCCCCTCCCAGAACATAGCCGCCGTCGAGGCGCGCGGCGCTTCCGGTCATAAACGGAGCGTCTCGCAGGATGAACAGGACTGCCCGGGTTACATCGTCAAATGTCCCCAGGCGTCTCAGCAGGGTGTGATCAATGATTTCTTGTTGTTGCGCCCTGGTTAAAATCCCCCAGCCGCGGGTTCCCGGCCCGTGTCGGGTTTCAGTAAACCCCAGCATGAGCTCGTTAACCCGGACCTCCGGCGCAGCCTGCCGGGCCCAAGCTTCGGTGAGCGACGATACGGCCCGATTGGCGGCGGCATAACCGTCGTTGAATACACGACCTGCGGGCCCGCACCGGCCAGTCAAAGCGGCGATGGATGAGATATTGACCACGGCTCCGTCGCCCGAGGCCTTCAAATGGGGAAGAGCGCAATCATAGACCCACCACTTTGCCCGCAAGGTGGTAGCCATCTCCAGGTCCCACTGCTGCGCCACGTAGCGGCCATGGACCACCGGCCAGCCGCCTCGTTCGATATTGTTAATCAGGATATCCAACCTGCCGAAAGCGTCCAAGACAGTGTTGATGAGCGCCGGGATGGCCGCGGTGTCCAAAAGATCGGTTTTAAGGATCATGTGTCGGGCACCGGTGGCTTTGAAATCGTGTTTCATGGCCTCAAGAGACTCTTCCCAATCAAAATAATTCAGGGCTACCATGACGCCTTCCCGGGCCAAGGACAGGCCGATGGCTTTTCCGATTCCCTTGATGGCACCCAGCACCAGTGCAACTTTGCCGTCCAGTTCCATGTAGTTGCTCCTATGATGTGTCGATCCGTCAAACCGGGGAGTCCGAACAAAAACTGATCACGAAAACACGAAAGGACGAAAACACGAAAACCTCAATATTTTTTTATTTCGTGCTTTCAATCTCTCGTGATTTGCGCCCTTCGTGCTTGAGAACAGCACGTGATTATCTTTTAAAGTTTTTTGTCCCAACACACGCGTATTGTTCTTAATGCGTGAACCGCGCAATTTGAATTGAGTTTCTTAAGAGGGTTTACAAAAATCAGGAACCCTCCCCGCAGGCTGAATCGTCCTGGAAAAGCTCATCTCTGATCCATTCAATTCCGAATCGCATCAAGGCCGTATCCGCCTCCAGGGAGCCCGCGACAAAGGCCTTACACTCGGCCGGGACCCGGAGGTTTCGGGCAGCAGCGAAGTCACGAAATCGGTCCAGATCGTAGCAGGCCATGCAGAACCGGTCCACCTCAAGGTCAGTCAATGGTTTTGCACGTCTTTGCCGCATCAAAACGATGATATCCATGATCAGGTCATTCATTTGATTGTAGGGGGCGATGTCCTCGTTTTTCTTCCACTGCGCGATCGTCCAGCGATTTGGATGGTCAAAACCCAGGCAATGGGCTTCCTTGATCAGAAAATAGGATTCGCGACAGGTGGTTTCACCCGGGTTTCTACATACCATGCGGCCCAACGGGTAGGTCCGACAGGCCGTGGGTCGATCTTCGTACACCCGACATCCGGTGCTGGTGACAAATGGGCAAGCCCGGCTCTGGTCCGACGACATCTTGAGTGAAACCACCGGAAGCCCGCTTTCGGGGCCCCGGTGTAACTCGGTGTAGTATTTTAGAAATTTCTGAGAGGGCAAGCAAAGCCGGTGCTTGAGCCGGAGGATGTCATAGGGCGTCAGATAGTGGTTCAAATCGCGGCAGCAGCGGTTGAAGCATGCGTTTTGCGGTCCGCAGAAAAATTCAAAGCTGCCGTCGGGCGGCAAGGGTTCGAACGTGGGCATGGAAATCGCTCTCGGGTCCGGTGGCTTTTAAATAGTGGTCGTCGCTGGACTGACGATTTGTGTCGTGTCTATCATCAGGTCGGCGGCCAAGTCAACCGGACGGCGTCTGGTTTCCAATTTGCCAGGGCCACCGCATGCCCGGTGACGACCATCCGGCTGAGGTTTTCCGGGCTACACAATCCTATAACCAAAAGCAAAAAACGCCTAAAAAGGTCTTGACAACAACGTCCTATGATGATAAGCACATATCGTTCTCTGGGGGACGCTTTAATCCCTTGAATTTCTTTTTAATTTTTCTGACATTCTCCGTGTCTCACAGACATTCCGGAGAAGAATCTGTCGTCATTTGAGCACCGCTTCAGGTATGGGCTGGTGCGGATTACCAGGCGTTCGTGGCACCGGAAGAAGCTAAGCCCGGACGGCTGATGGTGTGCCCCAAGTAGTGCCCGGTTGTGCCGTTTACAGATGGGCGCCACGCTGGCGGTTCGCGATAATACTGGGATTAACTCGAGCCGGTTGTATCCTGAAAGCGGGAGGTCCGAAATAAGAACAGGTTTGACGCGGCGGCGCCTTTTTATCGTGAGGCTCGCACAAGAAGAATCGATTTGCCGGTGTGTTTGTGAAAATAAGTGCATGCGGTGTTGCGGTGATGTCATAAGCCGGCTGTGCTGCCATGTCGGACCATCAGGCCACTTTTTTTGTACCAGTGGGGTCTGCTTGAAGACACCAAACGAGAAAGGAGGGATGTGAAGCACGTATTGTAGAGACGGGGAGGTGGTGACCATTGTGAATCCCAATTCATTGGCCGGGCCATCTCCGGAAAGCAGTTAAAAAAACATTCTTAGGAGGTAAATTCAATGCCAAGCTTTGTCATTCAAGAAAAATGTGATGGCTGCAAAGGTGGTGAAAAGACTGCCTGCATGTACATCTGCCCCAATGACCTGATGGTCTTGGATGCAAATGCCATGAAGGCGTACAACCAGGAGCCGGATCAATGCTGGGAATGCTTTTCCTGCGTAAAGATCTGCCCCACTCAGGCCATTGAGGTTAGGGGCTACTCTGATTTTGTGCCGTTGGGCTCCAGTGTTATGCCGATGCGAGGAACCGAGGATATTATGTGGACCTGCAAGTTCAGAAACGGCACGATCAAACGCTTCAAGTTCCCCATCCGGACCACACCGGAAGGCGCAGCCAATGCCTATGAGGATCTGAAAGGCCAGGATCTTAACAGTGGTCTGCTCTCCACAGAGGAGGCCGACGGCAAGACGCTGCCGACACCCAATATTTAAATCTTGGGTTGCAGAAACGGTGGGATCGTGAAGGTAAAGAACCTAACTTATGTAAGGAGGATACGGATATGGCATTACCGAACAAACCGACTGGAGAGCTTCTCGCAGTAAGAGATCCAGAGGTCGAGGAACGAGAGGTTGATATTTTAATCGTCGGCGGAGGGATGGCCGCTTGCGGGGCCGCCTTTGAGGTCAAGAAATGGTCCGGCGACATGAAGGTCCTACTGGTGGACAAAGCCGCCATGGAGCGAAGCGGGGCCGTGGCCCAGGGCCTTTCCGCCATCAACACCTACATTGGGGAGAATGCGATTGAAGATTATGTGAGAATGGTAAGAAACGACCTGATGGGTCTGACCCGTGATGACCTGGTTTACGACCTGGGCCGCCATGTGGACGACTCGGTCCATCTGTTTGAGGAATGGGGCCTGCCGATTTGGAAAAAGAGCGCGGAAGGCAAAAACCTGGACGGAAAAAGAGGCCTGGAGATGGGTACCCTGAAAAGCGGGGCGGCCCCTGTCCGGACGGGCAAATGGCAGATCATGATCAACGGGGAATCCTACAAGTGCATTGTAGCGGAAGCGGCTAAAAAGGCCCTGGGGGAAGAGAACATCCTGGAGCGGGTCTTTATCATTAAGCTCCTTCTGGATGCCAACAAGGAAAACACCATTGCCGGCGCTGTGGGGTTCAGCGTACGTGAAAACAAGGTATATGTGATCAAGTGCAAAGGCATGATGGTTGCCTGCGGGGGCGCGGTCAACATCTACATGCCGCGTTGCCAGGGTGAGGGAAAAGGCCGTGCCTGGTACCCGGTATGGAACTCGGGTTCCACCTATGCCATGGCTGCCCAGGTCGGTGCCGAGCTGACCATGTTTGAAAACCGTTTTACCCCGGCCCGCTTCAAGGACGGGTACGGTCCGGTGGGTGCCTGGTTTCTGTTGTTTAAGGCCAAGGCCCTAAACGGACTGGGCGAGAGCTATGTGGCAAGCGATTTTTCCAAGAAAGAACTGGAAAAGTACGCTCCGTACGGCTTGGCGGCGGTGACACCTACCTGCCTGAGGAACCACCTTATGCTCGCCGAGATGAAAGAAGGCCGTGGTCCGATCCTGATGGATACGGTGACCGCGTTGGCCGAACTTGGAAAGACCATGGACAAGAAGGAGCTCAAGCACCTTGAGTCTGAGGCATGGGAAGATTTTCTGGACATGACCTGTGGTCAGGCCAACCTGTGGTGCGCACAGAATGTTGAACCGGAAAAGGTTCCATCAGAGATTATGCCTACTGAACCGTACCTGCTTGGTTCCCATTCGGGATGCTGCGGGATCTGGGTCAGCGGACCGGACGAAGACTGGGTACCCGACTCCTACAAATGGGGTTACAACCGGATGACCACGGTCAACGGCCTGTTTACCGCGGGAGACGGTGTGGGTGCGTCCGGACACAAATTCTCCTCCGGGTCTCACGCCGAGGGCCGCATTGCGATTAAGGCCCTGTGTAAGTACGTCAAGGATCACGCCGACTTTACCCCGACGCTGAAAGAGTCCACCCAGGAACTGGTGGACGAATGCTATCAGCCGGTGCGCCTGTATCTGGATAACTACGAGTATACCACCGCCGCGGACATCAACCCGAACTATCTGAAACCGGATGGCTTTGCGATGCGGTTGATGAAGGCCACCAATGAGTACGGAGGGGGCTGGGCGACCTACTACCAGACCAGCGACAAGAACCTGGAGATTCTCCAGGGTCTGTTCGACGTTATGCACGAAGATGCCGAAAAACTGGCTGCTGGCGACTTGCACGAACTCATGAGGTGTTGGGAGATGAGGCATCGGCTGTGGACTGTGGAGGCCCACTGCCGTCACATCTACTTCAGGAAAGAGTCTCGCTATCCGGGCTTTTACTACAAAGCGGACTACCCGGGGACCGATGACGAGAATTGGTTCTGCTTTACCAATTCCAAGTACGATCCGGCTACCGGAGAGTCGGAGATGAAGAAGGTGGACTACGTCAAGATTATTCCTGACGCCTAGTCTTAGGTTTATTTAAACACTGAAACTCCAGGTGCCGCTGCAGGCGGCACCTGGAGATTTTTTTAACATCTCCTTGATGGCAGGGCTCTCGCCATCACATGTGCATTTTTCGGCACTGCAAATCAACACGGACGGAGGAGTAGCATGACAGAAGAACAAAAAGCTGAAGATCAGGCAAAGACGGGCAGCATCCTGGTTGTGGGAGGAGGCATTAGCGGACTGACTGCCACCCTTGAAGCCGCGGAAGTGGGATATGAGGTCTTTCTGGTGGAGCAGAACCCTTATTTGGGCGGCAGGGTCGCTCAACTGAAGCATTACTTTCCAAAGCTGTGTCCTCCGACCTGTGGTCTCGAAATTAATTTCAAAAGAATTAAGGATAATCCAAGGATCAAGACCTTCACATTGGCAGAGGTGGAAAGCGTTTCCGGGGGACCGGGTAGCTATGATGTGAGCATTAAACTCAACCCGCGCTATGTGAACGAAAAATGCACCTGTTGCGGCGAGTGTGAAAAGGCATGTACAATCGAAATCCCCAATGCGTTCAACTTCGATATGGATACGACAAAGGGGGCTTATTTACCCCACAATATGGCCTTTCCGATGCGCTATGTGATTTCTCCGAAGATTGTTGGAACCGACGATGCCAAACGGTGTGTCGAGGCCTGTAAGTATGATGCGATTGACCTGGATATGCAGCCCAAGACCATGAACCTGAAGGTCGGGGCGATTATCTGGGCCACTGGCTGGAAGCCTTATGATGCGTCCAAGATCGACAACCTGGGGTTCCAGTATCAAAATGTAATCACGAACATGATGATGGAACGGTTGGCCGCGATCAACGGCCCGACCGGCGGAAAGATTCAACGGCCTTCGGATAACAAGGAGGTTTCGAGCATCGCCTTCGTCCAGTGTGCGGGCTCAAGAGATGAAAACCATTTGCCTTACTGTTCGTATATTTGCTGCATGGCTTCGTTGAAACAGGCGACCTACGTGCGAGAACAATATCCGGAGGCAAAGATATATATCTTTTACATCGACGTCCGAGCCCCGGGACAGCGTTATGAGAAATTCTATAAGAAAGTCAAGGCGGACGAAAACGTCTTTTTGATCAAAGGCAAGGTGGCAGAAGTCACGGAAGATCCGAGCAGCAAGGATATTACGGTGGTTGCGGAAAACGCCGTAACCGGCGAGAAGGTGTCTCAAACGGTCGACATGGCTGTCCTGGCGACGGGCATGGTGCCCAGTGTGGCGGGCGCCAAGCTGCCGGGTGGGGTAACATTCGACCCGGATGGTTTCATTATTTCGGATCTTGCCCAGGGCGGCATGTTTGCTACTGGCTGCGCGGCAAAACCCCTGGATGTCGTTTCATCGAATCAACATGCCACCGGCATGGCGCTTAAAGCCATTCAGACCGTGGTGAACGGGTAGGAGGTCATCAATGGAAAAGAAGTTAGGTGTGTATATTTGCAAAGGTTGTGGGATTGGCGATGCCCTTGACATTGAGCACCTTGAAGGCCAGGTGCCGGCAAAGATTGAGGTGAAGCACACCCACGATTTTTTGTGTGGGCCTGAAGGGGTGGACCTGATCAAAAAGGATATCGAGCAAGGGGTCAACACGGTGGTGGTTGCGGCCTGTTCCCGCCGGGTCTTACACGACGTGTTCAACTTTGGCCCGAATGTGATTGTTGAACGGGTCAATCTGAGGGAGGGGGTGGTCTGGAGCCACAAGCCCAGAGAAGGGGCTGAACCGCCCGAGGGAATGTCCGTGGCCGATGACTGGATCCAGGAGATGGCGGTCGACTATGTAAAAATGGGTATTGCCGAGGCGGAGAAGATCAATCTGCCCGAGCCATACCTGGAGACGATCGACAAGAAAGTCCTGGTGCTCGGAGGCGGTGTGACCGGCCTGACAGCGGCCCTTGAGGTGGCGAAGGCGGGATATGAAGCCACCGTAATCGAAAGAGGGTCCAGTGTCGGCGGGTTTGCGGCGAAGCTGCGCAAGCAGACCCCGACCTCTTCACCCTATGAGGTCCCGCAGACGCCTGTTATTCAAGACATCATCAAAGAAGCTGAAGCCCATCCCAAGGTAAGCATTCGCACGGAGACCGAGGTGGCGAGGATTTTTGGGGCGCCGGGCCTGTTTGATGTTACATTCAAGTCTGCGGGAACCAAGAGCAAGTGGGATATCCCGGAATCTCCTGAAGAGACGGAAGGGGCTGAGGCACCCCCGGAGCCTCCGGGTGCCGAAGAGGCCACGCCTGAAAACCCGGCGAATATTCTGGCCAAGAATCCGGAGGCCGAACGTTTTGGGGCTGTGATCCTGGCGACCGGTTGGAAACCTTGGACCCCGGATGAGCCTCTGACCGAGCAGGCTGAAACACAGAGCGAAGAAGCCAAGGAGGGCGAAGAAGCCAAAGAGGGAGAGGAGCCCAAGGAGCCCCCCCCGAGCTACGATCATCTTGGCCTGGGAACGCTGCCGGATGTGGTGACCAATGTCGCCTTTGAAGAAATGGCGGCAGCGGGAAAGATCACTCGGCCCTCCGACGGAAAACCCGCGGCGAGCGTAGCGTTTGTCCAGTGCCCGGGACGGGGCTCAGATGAAGATTTTCCGTATGCGTCTTCCATTACCAGCATGGTGGCACTGAAGCAGGCGAAATACGTCAGAGAAGACAACCCCGACGCAAAGGCCTATATTATCTACCAGCATATGCGAACACCAGGGCAAAACGAATATTTCTACAAGGCCATCCAGCAGGACGAAGGCATTTTTTTGACTAAAGGCGATGTGGTTGGAGTCTCGAAGAACGGTGACGGGTTGATCCTGGAGGCCAATGACACCCTGCTAGGTGACAACATCTCATTGAATGTGGATATGGTGGTGCTGGGCACCGGTATGGTTCCGCTCACCAAAGATGAACCCGTACTCAATCTGGCCTATCGCCAGGGGCCCGGGTTCCGCGATTTGGATCTTTTTGACGGCTATGCGGATTCCAATTATATTTGCTTTCCTTATGAGACCCGGCGAACCGGGATCTATGTGGCAGGCACGGCACGACGATCCATGGGGATCGGAGAATGTATGGAAGATGCTGCCGGGGCGGCCCTGAAGGCAATTCAGTGCATTGAATCCGCGAACCGTGGCATGGCCGTACATCCCAGGTCCGGAGACGTGACCTACCCGGACTTTTTCTTCCAGCGCTGCACACAGTGCAAGCGCTGCACCGAAGAATGTCCATTCGGAGCCCTGGACGACGATGAGAAGGGGACTCCGCTTCCCAATCCCACACGGTGTCGGCGGTGCGGCACGTGTATGGGGGCGTGTCCGGAGCGCATCATCGGGTTTGCCGATTACAACATCGACTCAATCGGATCCATGGTCAAGGCTTTTGATGTGCCGGATGATGATGAGGAAAAATTCAGAATTCTTGTCCTGGCCTGTGAAAACGATGCCTATCCGGCATTAGACATTGCTGCTATGAACGGACTGGACTATTCCTCGCTGGTCCGCGTGATTCCCGTGCGGTGCCTGGGGTCCGTGAATGTGGTCTGGATCAAGGACGCTCTGTCCAGAGGGGTGGATGGGATCCTGACGATAGGCTGCAAGTTTGGTGATGACTACCAGTGCCACTTTATCAAGGGAAGTGAATTGTTTAGCATTCGTACCGACAAGATCGGTGAGGCCCTGAAGAGCCTGGCCTTGGAAAAAGAACGTGTTCAGCAGGTTCAGATCGCCATAGACGAATATGACAAATTGCCGGGCATTATCAACGGGTTTGTGGAGGAAATGGTAAATATCGGTCCCAACCCGTTTAAGGGCTGGTAATTTGTTTGGGGCCTCGCCCTGGGGCTGATTCGGAGTCATCAGGGCGCGCGGACCCCCGGTGGATGGCGTGATCGCCCTGCGCCTTATCCGGGTTCAAAGCAACAAAGTCCCGGTCTGCGTGCGATGGGCAGGGAAGCAGACACGCCTGCGGGCGGCGTGAAAATTCCCGCCCGTGCCCGGCAGGGATGGCAGGGAATGTCAATTTGGTCCTAATGGCATGGAGGAGGTAGGAAAATGGCAGACAGCAAAAGGGTGGAACCAGACCTGAAGTTCGTGAAAGACCTCAAGGCAATGGGGGCGGACACGCTGAAAAAGTGTTATCAATGCGCCACCTGTTCTGTGGTGTGCCCCATCTCTCCGGAGGAGCGTCCATTTCCCAGAAAGGAGATGATTGCGGCGCAGTGGGGCCTTCAAGACAGGTTGGTAGGCAACATGGATGTTTGGTTGTGCCACTATTGCAATGATTGTTCTACATATTGCCCGAGGGGGGCGAGGCCGGGTGACGTGCTCAATGCCGCCAGGGCCCTTGCCGTGCGGGCATATGCCTGGCCGGCGTGTCTGGGCAGGATTGTGCCGGACGCCAGGTATTGGTGGTTGTTGTTCGCCATCCCTGCGGCGATTTTTCTCGTTATTCTCGGGGCGGCGGGCCATCTGCATATCCCGGAAGGAGAAATTGAGTTCGCCAAGTTTTTTCCCACGATCCTGGTGGATTCGATTTTTGTCCCTCTGGCGGTTCTGTGGATTCCGATCACCTTCGGGATCGGAATCAAGCGCTTTATGAACGAAATTCACACGAATGCCGTTGCCGACGGACGGGCCAAACGCAAGGATATTGTGCTGCCGGATTTCTTAAGGAGCCTGGTGTGCGTGGTGCCCACCATCTTGCGACACAGCAAGTTCGAGCAATGCACCCAGAACAAAGACCGGTACATTCCTCACCTGCTGGTTTTGTTTTCCTTCCTCGGCCTTTTCATCGTCACCAACGTATTTTTTGTCGCGTTATATATCCTGCACTCGCCCGGCCCTTACTCACAGTTGAATCCTGTTAAAATCCTGGCCAACGCGAGCGCGGTGGCCTTGATTCTTGGGGCTGTCTGGTTGATTAACAACCGGCTTAAGGACCGGGGCGAGAACGTGGGCAGGGGTAGCTATTTCGACTGGTCATTGCTAATTCTGGTGTTGGGGCTGGGCGTGACCGGCTTGTTGTCCGAGTTGACCCGGTTGGTTCACCTGCCGGCAATCGCGTATCCCATGTATTTTGTTCACCTGGTGTTCGTGTTTTGTCTCTTCGCGTATTTGCCGTTCGGAAAGCTTGCCCATTTGGTGTACAGGACACTGGCCATGGCCTATTCCCACTATTCGGGAAGAGAGCCCTGCGAATAACAGGCCTTAATAAAAAACAAAAAAAGAGGAGCTGAAAGGCTCCTCTTTTTTTGTTTTAGGTACCGTCCCTCTTTTTTAATCGCCAGTCGCAGCACCGTGGAGCTTAATTTCGACCTTTTCGGTCAGGCCTTCATAGTATTCTCGAAGGATGGTCAGGACTTCATCACGACCGAAGTGGTCCGGAATCTCGCCGCCTTCGGACAAGAGCTTTCTGAGCATGGTCCCGCTCAGCAGAACGCGATCTTCTTTGCCGTGCGGGCAGGTCCGAAGCGAGGCCATGCCGTCACACTTATAGCAATAGAAGGTCCAGTCAATCTTGAGCGGTTTGCAGAGCAGGGCCTTCCCGGGCTCAGGGCAGGCCTCCTGCGTGTAAGGGATCTTGTCAAAGATTGTTTGAGCCTCAAACATCCCGTAAAAATCGCCTACACCGGCATGGTCCCGACCGATGATCATCCGCGAGCAGCCATAATTCTGACGGAAGGTGGCGTGGAGCAGGCCCTCTCTGGGGCCCGCGTAACGCATGTCAAGCGGATAACCGCCCTGGAGCACCTTGTCTTCCACGAAGTAATTCTTCACCAGGACATCGATACATTTTACGCGAACCTCGGCAGGGATGTCACCGGGTTTGAGGTTCCCCACCAGGGAATGAATGAAGACGCCATCACAGACCTCGATTGCGATTTTGCACAGGTATTCATGGGACCGATGCATGGGGTTTCTGAGCTGCATGGCTGCGATTTCTTTCCAGCCGCGCTCTTCGAAGATCTTACGGGATTCAGACGGCCTCATATAAATCCCGGCGTACTTGGTCGGGTATTCCGCTTCGCTCAAGACCTTGACGGGCCCGGCGAGGTTGACGTCCTTTTGATTCATGACCATCTGGACACCCGGGTGGTCGTCTTTGGCGATCTTCCAGAACTCCTCTGCCGTGGATGTTCCCTCACCCATAAAGACCTTTTCACACTCGAATTTCTTGTCCGCCTCGTTCATCTCATATTTTTCTGTGACCTTCATGGTTGCCATGATTTCATCACGCTCGGCGTCTCGCAGGGCGATCTCGTCGCCTTCCGTAATCGCATCCGCGTCCTCTTTCGAAACGGACAAGGTGACTGGAATAGGCCAGAAGGTGCCGTCGGCCATCAAGAAGTTTTCGCAAACGCCCTTCCAGTCCGCCTTTGTCATGAATCCATCCAAGGGGCTGAATCCACCGATGCCCATCATGATCAGGTCACCCTTTTCGCGGGGTGAGATGTCAATGGTCTTCAGCGTTGCCGCCTTTTTCTTTTCTTCTTCCAGTTCTGCGCCTTCAAGGAGGCAGCAGACCAGGCCCTTGCCGCCATGGGGTGGAATGAGTTGTGACATTTTTTCTATCTCTCCTTTCTCAATTAAGACTTGCCACTGGCTGTGAAACTGAAAATATGGATCAAAACCTTCCTCCGGGGGTCCCCGCCTATCCTCCTTTCGTATTGATTATCAAAAATATGCCTCTTTCAAAGGTCTTGCCTCTTGATTCAAACACGTCTCGCGTTTCCACAGCGTAACAAAAGCGCATCTGAGCTGGAACGATGTGTCCCGATCAGGGCTGAAAAAACCCGCAAGGTGAGGGCAAGCTAAAGGTTTTCTCTAATATAATTGTGGCGTTTTGTCAAGAGCAAACTGGCTGGAGAGAAAAACCGGACGATTGGGACCCCGGCATTGGCCCCACTGTGAGAGCTTTGCACAGCCTACACTCGGCGGTCGAGAGCACAAATGTCTCTCTGAAAGCGTGAGCAACGAGTTTTGCAAGGGTCTCCCTGTCCTTTTAGGGGTGTTCCCATCCAAAAATCAAAGGTAAGCGATGGACCCCGGCGTTTCACCCCAGCCGGGCCACAGGCAGTACTGTTTTTAGACGCAACCCTGTGGACAACGCCGCTTAGGGAAAAAAGAGGATTTATGGATGGAAACTAGACTTGCCTTACCAGGACATATTCGGCCATGGCTTCCAGCACGTTCCGGGTGGGTGACGGTTCGAACAGATCCAGGCAGTTTCGGGCTTGATCCGCCAGGGCCTTGGCCCGGCCTTTCGCGTAAGCTATACCGCCGTAGCGTTTTACAAGCTCAATCATCATTTCAAGATCTGTTTTGGTGATCGTTTCCGCTCCAAACACGGCTTCCATCGTATCACGGTCTTCAGGGTGCGCTCGGCCCAGCGCGTATATCAGTGGCAGGGTGACCTTGCCTTCCCGAAGGTCGGTTCCAATCGCCTTTCCGAGCGTTTTTTCGTCCGCCGTGTAGTCAAGGACATCATCGACGATCTGAAAGGCACAACCCAGATTGTATCCGTAGGCGTCCAGGGCCTGTACCTTGGATTCAGGGGCCTCGGCCAGAAGGGCACCTACCCGGCATGCCGTTTGGATCAGGCAGGCGGTTTTTCGCCGGATCACGTCCATGTAGCGGCTTTCCGTGAGGGTCAGGTCTCCCTTGTGCAACAGCTGATAGATTTCCCCTTCGGACATTTCCGCCGTGGTCCGGCAAATGGCCTCCACGATGGACATGCGACCGGACCTGGCGGCGAGCGAAACGGAGCGGGCGAGCAAAAAATCTCCTACCAGCACGACGGCCGGGTTTCCCCAGATGCCGTGTGCTACCGGGTTTCCCCGCCGTACTTCGGCTCCATCAACCAGGTCGTCATGCAGAAGGGTGGCTGCGTGAAGGTATTCAAAAGCCACGCTGAGAGTCTTGTCGTACGACCCCTTGTAACCGCACACACGCGCACACAGAACCATCAAGACTGGCCGAATTCTCTTGCCTCCAGCAAACATGATATAGTCCGCGACGTGGGAAACCACCGGAAGATAGGGCTCGAGGTTGTCGCGAAGGGCGTCCTCGATGGCCGGCAAGTCCGCTTGAATTGCGTCCAGGATCCGTTGCTTCAACGCCTTCATACGAGTTCTCCCGCCAGGTCATAGTGATCCGCTTCCCGAATAAGAACCCGAACCAGGGTCCCCGGCGCGATCGTGGCATTGTGCGCGTAAATCACGCCGTCGATGTCCGGCGCTTGAAAGGCCGCCCTGGCTGCAATGCGTGCAGGGTTTGAGGACACGATTGCGTCCACCATCGCGTCAAGCGTTTGGCCAACGTATTTGCGGTTGTTTTGCCGGGAGATCCGGGCCTGTCGGGCCATCAGGCGGTTAAAGCGATCCTTCTTGACCGATTCGCTGACCTGGTCGGCCAGCCGACTTGAGGGCAGATCCGGCGCATCCGAATACATGAAGGCGCCTACGTGGTCAAACCGGACGGTGTCGAGGAATTCCAAGAGGCGCTCGAAATCTGCTTCCGTTTCTCCCGGGAACCCCACCATCAAGGTGGTTCGCAAGGCCGCATCCGGAACCTTTGTCCGAATGCGTTCGAACAACACCGCAATCGCAGTGCTGTCATGGCCGCGTCCCATCCTCTTTAGGATGGGTTCGCTGATATGCTGGATGGGGATGTCAAAATAGGGACAGATGCAACTGTGATGCGCAACGGTTTCCAGGAGCCGCTCGGTGATGTAGTCCGGGTGGCCATAAAGCACACGGATCCAAGTCAACTCAGGCATGGCCTCAGACATGGTAGCCAGGTGTTCCAACAGGGTTTCCAGCCCATAGCCTTCGCCCAGATCGCGGCCGTATGCCGCTGTATTCTGAGCCACCAGGATTAGCTCCCTGGCCCCGGTTTCAACCAGGACCTGTGCCTCGGCAACCACCTCGTCAAGCGGTCGACTGCGTTGGGGACCCCGCAATTTTGGAATAATACAGTAGGTGCAGTGATCCGAGCAGCCTTCGGCGATTTTTAAATAGACTGAGTGGAGCGGAGCGATCCGCGCCCGGTCCACACAGCGACCACGGATCGGTCTTTGTTCAGGTGGAGTGGCAATCAGGCGCTTTGGCGAAGGTGCATCTCGGATAACTTCCGTCACCTGTTCGAAGGCTCCGGTTCCCAGAAAGGCGTCAACCTCCGGGAGTCGGGTGGCGAGCTCTTTCGGGTAGCGCTCGGGCAGGCACCCGGCCACGACCAGTCTCCTGTCGGCAGGATCCTGTTTTTTCCATTCGGCCATCTCCCGGATGACATCAATGGATTCCTCGGTGGCCGGTTGGGTAAAACTGCAGGTGTTGATCAACACGCAATGGGCTTGACCCGGATCCGGGGTGACGGTATGTCCCGCCCCGACCAAGTGGCCCAGCATCATCTCCGTATCCACGCGGTTTCTCGGACAGCCAAGGCTGATCACATGCACCTTCATATGAAAAATTCCACATCTGCAGGACGACGGCTTCGTAAAAAGTCCATCTGGGGCGTTGCCTGCCTGTGCGCTGCCCCTGTCTGCATGCGGGCATGCACGGGCAGGCGCTTCATCTTTCGTCATTGCGGCGTACTTTTATGTACGCCGCATTGCACAAGATTCGCGCGCCTTGCATTTGGTCCGCCTCAGGCGAATTACTGTGCCGTCATCCTTGATGCCTTTTTACGAGCCTATCAGATTTGGGCAAAAATAAAAAACAAGGCAACCACCGAGTTGCCTTGCTCCTTTTCCGCCATGACTGACGAGCCCTAACGTCGGATGCCATGTGGTTTATGTTATATCAGGGTAAAGGCCGCAGCGCGCTAGCCCTTCAGTTTTTTGATTTCTGCGGTGATGGCCGGAACTACCTTGAACAGGTCTTCCACAATACCATAGTCTGCCTTTTTGAAAATGGGTGCTTCCGGGTCTTTGTTGATGGCCACGATATACTTGGATGATCCCATGCCCGCCAAGTGTTGGATGGCCCCGGAAATTCCGCATGCAATGTAGAGGCTGGGCGAGACGACCTTTCCGGTCTGGCCGACCTGATCGGAATGTGGCCTCCAGCCTTCGTCCACGGCTGAGCGCGAGGCGCCCACGGCCGCCCCCAGTTCCTGAGCCAGGGCCTCGATCACGCTGAAATCCGCCCCCCCCATACCTCGTCCTCCGGAGACCACGATATCGGCTTCGGTAAGATCCACCACACCGGTCGTCTCGACCTTCTTTTCCACGACACGGGTCTTGGTCTGTCCAACCTCGACTGGCGCTTTTTCCAGCTCGCCCGCTCCTGATGCTTCTGTCACCTCGGCAACATTGGGCCGCAGGGCGGCGATTTTGGGTGCCTTTTCGATAACTACATCCGCCAGAATTTTCCCGCCGAACATGGGCCGTGTGGCATGCAAGGCGCTATTATCCAGAGAAAGTGCAATACAGTCCATGGCCAAGCCGGCATCCAGATGCGCAGCCAAGCGGGCTGCCAGATCTTTTCCCCGGGTTGAGGCGCCCAATAGGATGATTTCCGGGGCCTTATCCTTGACAATGCCGGACAAGACCCTTGTATAGGCCTCTGTGGTATAATCTGTCAGGGCCGCATCGTCGGCGATTACTATGCAGTCGACCCCATAAGCCTTTAGTTCAGCCGCGATTTCTTCCACGCCGGAACCCATGACCACTGCGGTCAGCGGGCCCTGAAGGATATCGGCCAGGCGCCTTGCTTCGCTGACCACTTCATAGGCGATTTTTCGAAACGATCCATCCACTTGTTCAGCGAACGCCAGAACACCTTTACCCATGGTTGTCTTTCTCCTTATTCTAAATGACCTTTGCTTCTTCTCTGAGCAGTCGGACCAATTCAGCGGCCTTTTCTTCAGGAGTTTCTCCCTCTACCATCTTGCCGGGTTGTCTTTCGGGAGGAAAAGAGAGTCGGGCCACTCTGGTGTTCGCCCCGGTCTCGCTCAACTGGGCGGCTTCGAGTCCGATGTCGGCCAGGTTTTTTTTCTCAAGTTTCTTCTTCTTGGCCTTCATAATCCCGGGCAAAGACGCATACCTGGGCTCGTTGATCCCTTTTTGAGTGGTGAACACGGCCGGCAGATCTGCTTCCACGACCACCGTGCCCCCCTCGACCATGCGTTCGCACCGAATTTTGCCGTCGGAAATTTCCTGCCTGACGACCATAGAAACGCTAGGAATTTCAAGAAATTCTGCGACTGCCGTCGGAACAAGATAACTGTCGTCATCCACCGCGCGCATGCCTGCGATGATAAGATCGTAGGAAATTTCATAAATCGCTGCAGCAAGTATTCGTGCAATACCGAGACCATCGAAGGTATCAATGGCCGGGTCATCAATCAGGATCCCTTCGTCGGCGCCCATGGCCAGGGCCGTACGCATGGCCTCCACCGCCCGGTCGTGGCCGACAGTGAGAATCGTGACCTTGCCTTCTCCCTGGGATTCTTTGATTCGCAGGGCCTCTTCCACCGCGTACTCGTCATAGGGATTAATGACCCACTTGATGTCCTGGGTCTTGATGGTTCGGCCGTCTTCCTGGATCTGGATGGTCGCTTCGGTGTCAGGAACTTGTTTTAGCAACACAACAATGTCCACGGTTTTTCTCCTTTCCCCCTGCCGGTGGCCCGCGGTGCCGAATGGGAGAGTCTTTGTTCATTGCCTGGCCACAATATCAGCCACACAACCCGCCTCTCAGCGAGGTGGAAAGGCTTGGCCTGCCGACACTGAGGCTTAGACGTATGACAAATAACGACAGGAATGTCAAGTGCTTCGCTTCAGCTACGGCGGTTTTTTTTAAGAAAGATATTTATCGCGAACCTCCAGGCGGCATTAAGGGGCACACGGCACGAGCAACTCCCAGGGAGCCCGGTTCTCCGGGTGAAAGCCCTGCGAGGTGATCGGGGCCTTGAACTGTGAGCAAGCTTGACAATACGGCGACCTAAATTATACTTATTGTATATTAGATTACATATTTGTGAATATGACGGAGATCATGCTTGCAACTCAAGAGCCGCGGAGACCGAATAGGCGGAGAGCATGAAGTCCCGACTGCGTTGCTGTCATGACGCGGCGGGATCAGACAGCATCCGCCAGGCAAAGGATGATGATGGATGCCTGAAAAGGATTATTACAAGATATTAGGGATCAACAAAAACGCTGGCGATGATGAAATCAAGAAGGCGTATCGCAAGCTGGCGATGAAGTACCATCCTGACCGAAACAAGGGGGATAAATCCGCCGAGGAGATGTTCAAAAAGGTCAGTGAGGCGTATGCGGTACTCAGTGACAAGGAGAAGCGCAAACAGTATGATACCTTTGGCGCTTCCGGGTTTCAGCAGCGATATACCCAGGAAGACATCTTCAGCAACTTCAATTTTGGGGATATCTTCAAGGAGTTTGGCTTGGGTGACAGCGGATTTGCCCATATCTTCATGGGGGGGGGCAAGCGTGGCGGGAGGGCCGGGTTCAGTTTCGGCGCAGATCCGTTCAGTGCATACACGTCCACCCAGCGGGCCTCGGTGAAAGGCTCAGACTTGATTTACGAGTTGCCCTTAACGCTGGAAGAGGTCTTAACTGGTGCGACCAAGACCGTTGCTTACGGCCAGGGGGGACGCCAGGAGAGGATCAACGTTAAGATACCCAAAGGCATGGTCACGGGTAAAAAACTCCGGCTGGCGGGAAAAGGGGAACCCGGCGCTTTTGGAGGGCCTCCGGGGGATCTCTACATCCAGGCAAAGGTGTTGAGCCACCCGGTCTTTGGTTACCAGGGCCAGGACCTTTTTGTTGATCGAAAGGTGCGATTGACAGAGGCGCTTTTGGGGACCCAGTTGCAGATTCCCACCCTGGACGGCAAGACGATGAACCTGAAGATCCCGCCCGGGACCCAACACGGCACCAAGCTGCGCCTTAAGGGTTACGGTCTCCCGGCCATGAAGGCAGGCAAGCGTGGCGACCTTTACGTGCGTATCCTGGTCAGGCTTCCCAAAAAACTCAACCAGCGGCAGCAGAGCTTGGTTCGAGAACTGGCCAAGGCCGGGCTATAAGGGGCGTGCCATGACGCCGGAGATGATCCCGGTCCTTTCCAGGGAACAGATTCAAAAAAAGGTTTTTGCCCTTGCAGCCCGTATTTCCGAAGATTACCACGCCAAGGATGTCGTGGTTGTCGGAATTTTAAAGGGTGCGTTTATCTTTTTGGCCGATCTGGTGCGGGCCCTGACCATCCCGGTTCAGATCGGCTTTGTCCGGCTGGCCAGTTACGGATCCCACACATCATCTTCCGGCACCATTCGTATCACCAAGGATCTTGAACTGGATATCCACGGCCGTCACGTCCTGATTGTCGAAGATATCATAGATTCTGGCCTGACTATTGCATACTTGCTGGACCATCTAAAGCACCGTGGTCCGGAGTCGATCAGGGTCTGTGCGTTCATCGACAAGGGGGAACGCCGCGAGGTTCAGGTCCCGGTGGATTATGCCGGGCATGTAGTGCATGAGGGATTTTTGGTTGGGTACGGCCTGGATTATAATGAACAGTTTCGGGGCCTGCCGGAGATTTACCATCTGAAATTGTAATCGTAAATGAAAGGAGCCGGTGATGCTTGTAACCTGCGAAAAGTGCAAGTCAAAATTCAACCTGGATAAAAGTCTGGTCAAGGAGACGGGCTCCAAGGTCCGATGTTCTCAGTGCCGGCATGTCTTTACCGTGTTTCCCCAGGCCTCAGATCAGGCGGGTGAAGCCGACCCGGTCATTGAGGAACAACCGGCTGCCGTATCCTCCGAGGGGGTGGAGGAGCCGTTGGATTTTGATCTTTTCGGCTCGGAGGACGAACAAGAGGACGAAGACCTTTCTCTAGAGGACTTCGGCCTGATGGACGACGATGCTTCCGGATCGAACCAAGCTGCGTCCGAGCAAAGCATTCCAGAAGATGAAATTACCCCGGAAGATCTAGGGTTTGGAGAAGGAACCGGTTCTGAAGAAATGGTTTTGGAGGGCCGAGAGCAACCGGACCAGGCTGTGGTGGAGGACGCCCCATCCGAAGAGGAGGGCGACCATGCCGCCCAGCAGGAAGGGACTGAAGACGAGATTTCATTAGAAGGCCTGACGTTGGAGGAAGAACCCGCTGCGACGGAGTCTGGCGAAGAGGTTAAAGCCGAGGGCTCAAAAGATACTGGGGAAGAGGATCTGTCTCTTGAGGGGCTTAGCTTGCAGGAGGAGCCGGTCGTAGAGGAGGCACTTGACGCCGAGCAGCCCGCGCAGGAACAACAGGATGACGATGGACTGGACTTTGACGACCTGGGGCTGGAGGCGGACTTGAGCGAGGAACAAGAGGATGCCACGCCGCCAGCGGACGAGCCGGCTGCACAGGCCGATGAGGAACCCCAGCTTTCCATGCCGGACGGGGTTCCCGTGGCTTCAGTTGAAGACACCGATGAGCCTCCCTCACACGAGGATGGGATGGAAGATATGCCGGCCCCTGAGGTCGTGGAGCAAGCCGGTGCCAAGAGAGGCATCAGCATGCCGTTGTTGATCAGCCTGGTTGTGGTTTTGTTGGGCGGTGGGGCCTATGCGGCCTTTACCTATCTTAACGGCGGCGTGAAGTTGCCGTTTCTGGAATCCCTGGCCGGTCCGGGAAAGACAGAGGCCCTGGATCCCGGGAACCTGCATATTACCCTGCTTGAGGACGGGATCACCGGGGGGTTCGTGGACAATAAGGCAGCCGGTCGGCTGTTCGTGATCAAGGGCGAACTGAAAAATACCTATGCCGAACCCCGAAACTTCATCAGGATGAAGGGGGTGCTCTATTTCAAAGACGGGAAGGTGGCCAAAGATCAGATCGTCTATTGCGGCAACGTGTTGTCGGACGGCGAGCTGCAGAGCTTGGGAAAAGAGGCTATCCGGAAGAAGTTGAACAACCGGTTCGGCAATAACAAGTCTAATTTCAGGGTTCCCACAGGAAAATCCGTGCCCTTTATGGTGGTCTTCAGCGACCTGCCCGAAGATCTGGGTGAGTTCAGCGTGGAGGTCGTGGATTCCATGCCAGGGTAAACCCCCTTAAGAAGCTCGATTCAAATTTTGGGACAAAAAACTTTAAAAGATAACCACGAAAACACGAAAGATTGAAAGCACGAAATAAAAGACATTGAGGCTTTCGTGTTTTCGTCCTTTGCGCCCTT
>JAFDGP010000191.1 GCA_019309245.1 Deltaproteobacteria bacterium
TTGTCAGACTACGGTAAAAAAGATCATCATCCGCAACTAAAATTTTTGTCATCTGTTTTCTTCAAGCTTTACAATCAAATTGTTATTTAACCTATCCTTGGCTCTAAGGTCTAGCAATACTTATGCCAGCAAACCAAAAAGGCGGCGCGTTTTGTTTTAACAATCTGTTTTTATTAATGTTTTGACCATACATCATGATTGCAAAAGCATATTACATCAGACCTCGGATGACGTTGTTACCGCCTTCAAGGAGGTATTTAAACCACCTATAAGTAGGTGTAAATGCCACCTTGAAGGACGTTCGGGTATACTGTTTCATAATCAAAACGGAACCTGCCTATGACCACAAATAACGGTTGGCATTCATATTGCTAAGCGGCCAATAATGCGACCAAACGGTCGGGCAAATCCGGCCGCCGGATCAATTTTTTCACCTCGGGTGAGACCCTCTGCTGATCCCTTCTTTCCGCTTTCAGTTTCTCCGTTACCAGGCGAGAGTCTATTTTTGCAAAGCGCTCTTCCAATGTGCCGCAGCCGTCGAGGATAATCTCAAGATACTCGGGGTTATCCAAATTTTTCACCAGCGGCGTATCGGCGAGGATTGTGCGCAGCGTTCGGTTCAGCGATATCGTGCCGCATCTTTTACGGCTGCAGCGCTTGATATCCCGAAAAAAGCGTTCCATCAGATTGTTCGTCCGCTGGGGCTGGATCGTGACCGGCCCGTCTGGGGTAGCAACCGTGATCGGATCCGCAAAAAGCTTCTCCCAGTACTTGTCGATCTGTACGCGTATCTTTCGGTATTCTTTGGTCTCCGGGATCGTTTGGCGAAATTGTTTTACTTTCTTCGCAATACTTTTGATCTGCACATCCCGACCGTCGTCGTTCAGCCCTTTTTGACCCCCCGGTGGCGCGATGGCCAAGGCTTGGCGCAACCTTTCAAAGACCTCTATCTTCTTTTCCATCCGGCGCGCCGTTTGGCTCAGTTGCTGGTCTTCCACAATATGCATCAGCGGCCGCCAAAGCCGCGCAAGCTGCTTGCTGCGAATCAATTGTTTGTCGATCAAACCGTGCAAGACTTTCAACCTTTGGTAGAAGATTAAATGCGGACGGTCAAAAGGAAAGCCGTAGCCATCAAGGCCGGAGGTGTCCAAGCACCAGTGAATCAGGGCGTAGGAGCCAAGCAGCGTCATGTTGGGCAACACCGCCGGATCGATGCGGCCGTGGTCCATGGCGGCAGCCAGACAGCGCTCGTCTTCACCGATGAGCTTCTTCAAGACTTTGATGCGCTGGCGCAGTACGGAGCGGATCTTGTGCTTCTTGAGCCGGTTGCGGATCAGAGCGTATTCTTTTTCGAACAAATCCTTGCCGATGTCGCGCAAAAAATGGAAGTGACAGATAAAATCCCGGACCCCCGGGAACACCTCACCGATAGCCAACAACAGTCCACGGCCCATATCGTGCACCAGCGCCAGGGGATCGCCGTACTGGCGCTGGATGCGACGCAAAAACGGCACCAGCATCGCAGCCTTTTCAGAGGGAAGCTTGATATTGTCCAAAACGATCCGGGCGATGCCGTCGATGCCGCTGAAAAGGTGCGGACTGTCGGCCTCGCAGGTGCCGTCCAAGTGCAAAACGTAGCCGCCGCGCAATGCCATCGCCTGCTTGAGCCGTTTGCGGCTCTGACGGTGCGCCAGCGCCAGATAGACGATGAACTTCTTGCCCAAATAGGAGATCTCGCCGACCGATATCGGCACGTTGTTTCGCTTGAGCGCCGCCACGATCTGCCGCTCGTTCAAGCCTTCGACAAACAGCGCACGGCCAATGTAAACCAGCACATCGTAACCGAAAGTGCACCGGTAGGGGGTCAGTGCACGTAGTTGTCGGCTGCTGATCAATTCCCCCGCACTGTCTTGGTAAATCGTCTCTTTTGCGTAGAAGAGGCCGATGGTCAGTGTGACGACAGTCTTTTTGCTGGTCTTGATCACCTTCAATCCCCCCGGGGAGCCTTCGCTGCAGGGGTCGAAGTCGATGGTCGGCTTTTCGGCAAATAGCTTGGCTGCGCGATGCTGCTCGTGAATCTTTTCGATGTAGTGGTTCATCCACGTCACGGCCGGGTATCCGCAGTTTTTTTTACCAAATCGTGCTGTTGCAAAAACGCCCGGATCGCCTCGGGCGCAACCGGACGCCCCTGCTGCGCGACCCGTGCGGCCAGCGGTTCAATACCTATGCCGGGGCTTTTTACCAGCTCGACCAAAATCATCACCGCCTCTTGGTCGGTGGGCATGCCGGCACCCTTACGGCCGCCGACCCGCACGCGCTGCTGAAACGTATAAATGTCGGGCCGATCTGAAAAATAGATAAAACGCCCCTGGTGTTTTTCGCGTTTTACGCCGGTGACCTGCGCCATGCGCGAGATGAAAGAGCTGTTGGACGGCAAATCCACAAGCTGTGCGATCTCGACAGCGCTCAGGCCCCTGGCCGAGCCGGTGATCAGTGCCAAGATGGTTTTCTTCAAATTGCCGTGTGTGGAAAACAGCACCCGATGATAGCGCCACAGACCGTTGGCATCGAACACCGGAACCTCGGGCAGGGTGTAAAAACGGCCGTTTTGGTTGATGCTGGTCAAGCTACGCCATGCTTTCAACCGCCGCCTGACGGTGATTGTCGAGCATTTGAACCACTGCATCAGCTGTTCGATCGTGGCGATCTTTTGCCGCCGCAAGCGCTCCCGGATCGATTTGTCATCCATGGTCCACCTCGTGATAATATATGCGCATTAGGGTCAATATTGCGCATATATTATCACTAAAACGGGCCCCGAGTCAATCCTTTTTATATTGATTATTCAGAAATATACGCCAAAATAAGCCGGAAAGCGCGGATCTTTCGCAATACGCATACTTGTTCACAAATTCGCCGTTGGACCAAATCCAATAACGGTAAGGCTTCACGCAAATCCAACCGTCATTTGCGCACATAGGTCCAGGGATTTTTTTGTTCTTGGTAATTTCAAGGTACGCCTTTTCAGGATTTTCAAACCCCTTTGGATCCACAGTAAAAACCAACTGCCGAACCCTTCGAAAATCCCATTCTTTGAAGTATCCAGCGAATTTTTTTATTGTCGTTTTCAAACTGCACTTCGGACACCATGATTTGTTACATTTGCATTTCACACCTTTGATAATGACCTTTTTTGAGCTTTGCGACGTTAAACCGTCATTATTTTCAAGTATAGGAAAGGACCCGGTGCCTTGGCCTGAATTGTTTTCCGGATGCAGGTTTTTCATAAAAAAAGGCCTCCATTGTTTGTGGAGAGCCTTCTTGACATCCCAGCTACGGAATGATAAATTTTTAACAGCTGGGAAGTCGTAAGGCTCCCCGGTTCCTCAAGCCAAGCACCCTGGTCCCTCAACCTTTCGTGCTTGGCTTTTTTATTTTACAGGGGTTCCACCTTTTTCGATTTCACGCTTTTAGACCACTTTTCCAGCCATTCGGAAAGATTCCTCATTAAAACCGAAAATTGCAGGATTCCGACTTTTTCAGTGGCTATCAATGTTTTGGATGTTTCATCCAGAATGTTGACCATAAGCCTGGTTCTGTCGATTCCCGCTTTTTCAGCGAGCGTGTCAATCCTCCCAAGCACTTCTGTTGGAATGTTTAATGATATTTTCTTTTGCTCGTACATATTATATCACCCCCTTTGTATTGATATATATATACCTGTATTCCATTTGTCAAGAAAAAAATTTCGGCTCAACGAAAAAAGCCCATCATAGGTAGATGGGCTTTTTCTGGGGCAGGGGTTTTGGCTCTAAAGGACTCACCAAAGGCAGGGTTTTCCCTTTAGCCTTCTGCGCTCGTCCCCCGTCCCTTGCGGCTGATAGCTCCAAAGGCGGCTTTTAGTGTCAAGGGCAAGTTCCGCTTCGCTCCATCGCCTTCGGCGACCCTTGACACCGCCGCCTTTTCCGCTTTTGAATCAGCCGCGACGGGGGACGGCTCCGAAGGCAGGGAAAAAGGGTAGGGGCCCTCAAATAAATGTTTAAAGCCAAGAGCAATGCACACGGCGGTTAGTTGACGATGTGTCATTCGTTTGTGTAACGTCTTTTCTGTAATTTCGTTTTGAGCTTTCCCGATGGAGGTGCACCCATCTCGGGGGATCCTTAAAAATCCCCCGAGATGGGTGCACCGGGTCATTGACGAATAAGCTTGAAGTTGGTGGGTCAGATCGGTACTCCAAAGGTTGACCAAAACCAAAAAAGGAGGAACTGAAATGACCCACCATGAAGACAATACTGCAATTGGGCGGATGTTGGAAGCGGTAATCGAAAACGGTATGGAGGGCCTGGAGGCGGCGATTTCCATATTGCTCAACGAAGCCATGAAAGTTGAACGCAGCCGGGTATTGTGTGCTGAGCCCTGGCAAAGGACCGAGGGTCGGCTCGGCTACGCAAACGGCTACAAGCCGCGGAGTCTGAACAGCCGTGTCGGCAAGCTGTCATTGCAGGTTCCCCAGGTGCGGGGGCCTGCGCAGCGAACGGGCTTTGAAGTTGGCCATCGCGGAGATGTATGTTCAGGGTGTCTCCACAAGAAAAGTGGCCGAGGTGATGGAGTCTCTGTGCGGACTGGAGGTTACCAGCAGTGAGGTGAGTCGCTGTGCAAGCCTGCTCGACGAAGAGCTGGAGAACTGGCGGAAACGACCCCTTGGGCACTGTCCCTATGTCGTCCTAGATGCCCGGTACGAAAACGTCCGCGTTGACGGCACCGTACGCTCCTGTGCCGTGTTGATCGCTGCCGGCGTGCGCCACGACGGGAAACGAAGCCTGTTGGGAGTTAGCTGCTCCATGAGCGAGGCCGAGATTCACTGGAGGGGCTTCCTGACCGGCCTCAAGCAACGAGGGCTCTACGGTGTGGAGATGATCACCAGCGACGACCACGAAGGGCTGAAAGCAGCGCTGAGGTCCACGTTCCACGGAGTGGCGTGGAACCGCTGCCACTTCCATCTCCAGAGAAACGCTTCGGCTTACGTGCCTAAAGTGTATATGCGAGTGCAGGTCGCCGAGGATATCCACAGCATCCTGACCGCTCCTTCCCGCGACGAGGCGGAGCGGTTGCTGGGCCTCGCGGTGGAAAAATACGCTAAATCCGCCTCGCGGCTTTCTTCTTGGATGCAGTCGGCATTGCCGGAGGGATTTACGGTGTTCATGCTCCCGCAGCGA
>JAFDGP010000192.1 GCA_019309245.1 Deltaproteobacteria bacterium
GAGCTTTTTGCGGTCCAACGGTGTATCTTTCCAGGTCTTCACAAAAGCGACCGGACGAAACCCAAATTCTGTGTCCTTGACCCGCACAACCGTGGCCTGCTCCACACCGGGCACCGCGCGCAGCCGTCTTTCAATCTCTTCCGGAAAGATGTTTTCACCCCCGGAAATGAACATATTGTCTTTTCTACCCAGCACGGTCAAATAACCATCGGTATCCATGCGGCCCAGATCACCGGTCCGAAACCATCCTTCAGCGTCTACGGGAAGCACCGTGCTTGCGCCATCTACGTAGCCCTTGAACAGGGTGTCTCCCTTGACCAGGATCTCACCGCAAGCCACCCTGACCTGCCGGTGGTCCAAGGCCCTTCCCGCGGTAAGCAGACGATCATCGCGGTCTCCGGGTGCCGTGGTGGTCACCTGTGAGGCCATCTCGGTGAGTCCGTACGTGGTATAAATGGGAAGGCCCGCATCCAGGGCTGTTTGCACCAGGGCCTCGGGCACGGGGCCGCCGCCCACGAGCACGGCCTTTAGCCCGGACGGGGCCTGTTTCCCGAGCCCTCCATGGAGCCAACGGTACAACTGGGTCGCCACCATCGAGACATGGGTGATATGGTATCTGGCCACACAACCCGGGATGTCTCGCCGATCTTCAGGAATAACCACAGCCCCCCGGGCCAGCACCATGCGAAAGAGAATCGCCAGCCCCCCCACATGGTACAGTGGCAGCGACAACAGCCAACGGTCCTCCGCCCCAACAGCAATATTTCGGTTGGCCCCCAGCGCACTGTAGTAATGACTGCCGTAGCAGTGCAACACGGCCTTGGGGTCGCTCAACGTTCCGGATGTGAGCACAATGGTGGCCTCAGCGCCAAGATCCATCTCTACTTTCTTTGGTATCCCAAGCGCTGAGCAGGCGTCATCAAAAAGGACCTTTTGATCTATAATGCGGACGTGTGTGGCACCGGCCTTATTGACAAGCCGTGCGGAAAAATCGATGACCCACCGGCAGCCGATCATCTCCAAGATGGACAGGACGGCCCTGTGCGGAAACCGGGGACTGATCGGACACACCACCGCTCCGATTCTAAGGATCGCAAAGAACAAGACCACCAGTTCCCATCGGTTATCCGAAACCACCGCGATGCGCTCATTGGGTGAGAGTCCCAACCGCTTCAGGCGCTCGGCTGTGGCATCGACCAGCACATTGAGCTGTCTATAGGTGAGGGTTTTCTCCGAACAGATTACGGCCAGCCGGTCACCGCAAACAGTGGCCGCCTCAAAAAGCGGGCAGCACAAGCAATCTCCGCTGTGATTACTGCTCATCCACCGCCTCGAGCAGCCCCGGTCTGATATCGCCGAGGCCGGTTCCAAGCCCGGCGATGTCAAGCCGGCCCTGGACCACTTCAAACGACGTGTTCAGCAAATCTGAAGCAAACCACCGCCGGGTATCCAGGCCCACCGGCACATCCCGGCCGCCCAGGCCCGCCGCCATCTGTGCAAGAATCCTCAACCCCACCCCCGTCTCAAAGCTGGAGCTCATCACCGCTATCATACCAGCCTTATGCGCCGCTCGTGCGAACCGCATGGCCTTTTCAAAGCCCAGAAGCGTGGGCTTCAGCACCACGGCCTTGATCCCTGAAAGGGTCGAAAGATCGGCGGGGGCCAGGGATCGCAGGCTTTCGTCAATCGCCAAGGCCGCGGTCATTTCAGGCACTTTTAAGAGTTGCACCAGGTCCGCAAACGTCCGGACCGGTTCTTCGATATAGTCGATCGCCACGTCTGCCACCCCGGCGAAAAAGGCCAGCGCCTGGTCTGGGTGCCATGCGCGGTTGGCATCCAGCCGCACAATAGCCCGCCCCTCGAGCAACGCTGCCAGGTGCTGCACCAGCGCGATGTCCTGCGCCACCGGCTCCCGGCCCACCTTGAGCTTGAAGGCCGTGTATCCCCGGGCCAGCAGGCGCCCGGCCTGTGCCAGCACCGTCTCCTGGGGCCCCGACAACAGGGCGTTGACCGAGATCGCCTCCAAAGGCCTTTCGCACAACAGTTCGCAAAGCCGCACCCGGCGCTCGGCAGCCAGCAACTGTAAGACGGCGGCTTCAAATCCAAAGCGCACGGACGGGGCCAGCTCAAGCTCGCCCAGCCAGATCTCAAAGCCCCCGCACAAGGCCTCCAGGCCCTCCGGGATCTCAGATCCGGTTATTAAGGCCTTGAGCCGCACGAGTTGTTCTTCGGCGTCATCTGCCGTCTCGCGGCTGAAGCCCGGGAGCGGAGAGACTTCCCCTGCAGCCGCACTGCCGTTTTGATTGCAGACGACGGCGATCAAGCCTTTTCTTTCGCGAACGGCCCTCTGGCCAAGACGGATTGATCGGGTCAAAGGCAGGCAAAACCGGTGCACCTGAAAATCCGAGATCTTCAAGCCATCCACCCCACCGAGAACACGACGCTGTAGACAAGCAGCAGCTTTCCGGTAGCCGCCAGCACCCCGTTTAACACCGGGCCGTCTGTCGATCGCAGGACCTTGGCGAAACTGGGGATCGCCAACAGCGGCACCCCCAGCGTGGCCAGGGAAAACATACGGCCCTGGTCCATCCACCACAAGACGGCAGGCACGGCTGAGCCCGCGATCACGCACACGAGGTATTCGATCCGTGAAAAGCGCCGGCCAAAGCGCACCGCCAGGGTCTTTTTCCCGGCCCGGGTATCTCCTGAAATGTCACGAAGGTTGTTGACCGTCAGGATTGCTACCGAAAACAGCCCCGGCGCGAGCCCCGCCACCAGTACCGCCGGAGAGATCTCCAGGGCCTGAACATAGTACGTCCCGCCCACGGCCACCGGACCGAAAAAGATCAGGACAAACACATCGCCCAGCCCCACATAGCCCAATGGATACGGGCCGGCCGTATACAGGACACCCGACACGATTGACAGGATCGCGATTATCGCAATGGGCCATCCGGCATGCCACGTCAGGTATGTGCCGGCCAGCGCCGCCAGAAAAAATGCCAGGAAAAAGGCGGCCCTCATGGCTCCGGGTCTGACCAGCCCTGCCTGGGTCACCCGCAGCGGACCCAGTCGCGGCCCGGCATCCGCTCCTTTCTGGTAGTCAAAATAGTCATTGGCAAAGTTGGTGCCGATCTGAATCATGACCGCACCAAACAAAGCGGCAGCAGCGGGCAGCCAGGCACCTTTGCCGCCCTCAAAGGCCATGGCCGTGCCGATCAGCACGGGCGACACCGCCGCCCACAGCGTCTTGGGCCGTGCCGCCAGGATCCATATCTTTGCCCTGGAGGGCTTTATCTCTGTGTTCATGGCCACTATGGACGCCGCGGAAATCGGGAAAAATCCGGTTTGCGTTTTTCGACAAAGGCGTCTCGTCCCTCCTGGGCCTCTTCCGTCATGTAGAACAGGAGTGTTGCATTGCCGGCCAACTCCTGAAGTCCGGCCTGGCCGTCGCAGTCCGCATTCAAGGCCGCCTTCAGACAGCGGATCGCCAGCGGAGAATGCTCAAGAATCTCACGACACCATTGAACGGTCTCTTCTTCGAGTCGTTCCAACGGCACCACCGTGTTCACCAGCCCCATGTCCAGGGCTTGCTGCGCGGAATACTGCCGGCACAAAAACCAGATCTCCCGCGCCTTTTTCTGACCGACAATGCGGGCCAGGTACGCGGACCCGTATCCCCCGTCAAACGAACCCACCTTGGGGCCGGTCTGTCCGAACACGGCATTGTCCGCAGCAATGGTCAAATCGCACATCAGGTGCAAGACGTGCCCGCCGCCCACGGCATAGCCCGCCACCATGGCGATCACCGGCTTGGGGCATGTGCGGATCTGGCGTTGAAAGTCCAGGACGTTGAGCCGTTCTATCCCGCCGTCATCGCGGTACCCGGCCTGTGCGCGCACCCGCTGATCTCCCCCGGAACAAAAGGCCTTGTCGCCCGCGCCTGTCAGGATGATCACCCCGACCTCTTTGTCATCCCGGGCATCGGCGAGTGCTTTTCCCATTTCTACCACCGTCAGGGGCCTGAAGGCGTTTCTTACCTCAGGCCGGTTGATGGTGATCTTGGCAATCCCTTCGGCCTTTTCGTATGTGATATCCGAAAAGGTCCCGGCCGTCTTCCATTGAATTGTTCCCATAGTGACCTACTCCTCCAGCACAAAGGCCCTGATGGATTCGGCAACCGTGTCGGGCTGTTCCAAATGCACGTTGTGACCCGCCTCCGGCACCACACAAACGCGTGCGTTCGGCATCAATGCCGCCATTTGACGCACAATCCTCATGTAGTGCCCGTCTTTTCCCCCTGCAATGCACAAGACCGGCTTTTTTACCCCCCCAAGGTGTCCCCACAGATCGGGTTGCCGGGCCACGCTCATGCCTCGCATCGCACGGGCCAGTTCACGGGGGTCATTTGCGCTCCGCTGTGAGATCACCTGTTCCAACCGGTGCGCATCTTGTGACAGGTCCTCAAAAATGGGCTGACGATACCACGTTCGCAAAAAGTCTTCAAACCGGCCGCGCTCCAGTTTCCGTGCCCAGGCCTCATCCTGAGCCCTGCGTTTTGTGCGTTCCTGCGGGTCACGGATACCGGCACCCGCCGACTCCACGACAAGCCGATTGCATACGTGACCGGAACGCACCCCCAGATACAGGGCGATGCGGGCCCCCATGGAGTATCCGACCAGAGCGACGGGTAGGGCGCCAACCTCCTTGATCACCTCCGCCACGCACCCGGCGGCCGCCTCAAACCCGTAGGCGCCCTGGTTCAAACCCGTGCTTTTCCCATGACCCGGCAGGTCCACCCCCACACAGCAGCACTCGGGGACCAGACGCTCCATCACCGGCCGCCAGTCCTCAATGCTTCCCAAAAACCCGTGGACAAAGACGACCATCCGGGCCGCCGAGCGATTTCCTGTGATCTCGTAGTGCAACGCCGCCATGGGGTCAATCCGATCAGTCACCCCAAATCCACCGCCAAAAAAACGAAGATCGGACTCTTATGGCATGATTGCAGCGTGTTGAACAAAAACGCTGATTGAAACCCTTCACTTGGCTTCAGCAGGGGCAGATCCATTTTGATCTTCGTTTTTTTGGCCCTTCGGGGATGCCGATTTTACCGGATCTGCTTTGTTGGTGGGCGCTTGAAGTACAACAGTACGTCGGCACGCCCACCGCCTGGATTTGGGTCACCCAGGCCCTTTCGAATTTGCCGCACCAGTTGCATGTGAAAGGCGTGGTTTTTCTCCCGGTCCAGCCTGACCTCTACAACGGCTGAACGCCCGGCGTGTAATGCGTCCTGATAGCTGCTGGCAAATTCGTCTCGGGTTGCAGGCTGATAATAGGCAAGATCGTACATGGCCGCCACGGACTCAAAGGTCAGGCCGTGGGGCGTGATGAAGTAGGGTTCAAAAACCTCCTCGAATTGTGCAATGGGAAGAAAAGAAAAGATGCCGCCCCCGTTGTTGTTGATGACTACGGCGATCACCGGATAAGCGGCATCACGCAGATAGTTCAAGGCGTTCAGGTCATGCAGGAATGCCAGATCGCCGCACAGCAGGGTCACTGGCCGCCGCAGGCCTTGAGCGAACCCCGCGGCAGAGGCGATGGTTCCATCCACCCCGCTTGCGCCGCGATTCGCGCCGACCCTTACCGCCGGGCCTCGAATGTCGCCGAAGATGTCCATGTCCCGGATGGGCATGCTGCTGGCCAAAAACAGGGCGTGGTCAGCCGGGATCTTGCGCGAGATCATCGCGGCCACGATCGGTTCGTTCAAGTCGTCGAGGGAGTCGAGCGGCCTCAATGCCGCCTCAGCCACCTTGATCGCCTTTTGCCAGGATGTTAGCCAGGGGGGGGTTCCGCGCGTTTTGAGCCCCTTGGCCAGCCTTCCACAAATTTTGGCCACGTCCCCCTCGAGTCTCGTGCTCACCTGATGCCCGGGGTCCTGGCGTTCCGGATGGTCGGTAATAAGCACATAATGGGCAGGTCTGCTGTTTGAAAGATATGCTGCAAGTTGTTTGGAAACCAGTCGCCTTCCCACGTGCAACACCGTTTCGGGACGGTGGCGCTGCAGGAAGGCCCGGCTTCCAAGGATGATATCTGCAAACGGGACAACCAACCCGGAAGCGTCTCCAAGGCGCAGGCCGGAGGTTATGTCCGCGCAGACCGGCCACTGCAGCCGACCGGCCATTTCCGCCACCGCCTCCCGGTCGGAGTCACCCTGAAGCCCGCCGACCACCAACACACCGTGTTGTGTCCGGTTCAAAAGATCCGCCACGCGGGAGATGGCCTCGGCAGGGGCGTTGCGTTCTGGCAAAGCATACCGGGTATAAGGGGCATCGCATGCCATCCAGTCCTGTACCGGGGTCAAGGCCTCATAAACCCCGCCGGGGTCAGGCACCGGGGCCAATGGTTCGCGCAGCATGCAGTTTAAGTGCACGACCCCGCCGGGCATGCACCGGGTGCGATAGACCGCCTGATCCACCGCGGTGAGAACAGTGGCCGCCGGGATCCGCTCATCAGGACAGGGGAGATCCATGAACCACGACACATAGTCGCCGAAGATCTTTGTCTGTCTGATGGTCTGGTTGGCACCGGTGTCGCGCAGTTCCGGAGGGCGGTCTGCGGTGAGCAACAGCAGGGGGACATGTTCCATGGCCGCCTCCACCACGGCGGGCATGGTATTGGCAACCGCGGTTCCGGAGGTGGTCACCACAACAGCCGGACGCCCTGTGGCCCGGCCGTATCCCAGGGCATGAAAGGCCACACCCCGCTCGTCATGGTGAATGGATCTTCTGGCGGTTTTGTGTTGCGCAACAGCCACGGTCAAGGGCGTACACCGGGAACCAGGCGCCAGGCAGAAAAAATCTATACCGTTTCGAACGAGCTCTTCGACAATGAGCGAGGCCCAAAACGCATTGAGATTAGGCGACGGAAGCCTCATCCGGCATCTTTCCCTTTCTGCCGCATCTGCCGGGTTTCAGAAAACAGGCCGACAAAGTCGCTGATCTTGTCTTCCAGCTCTTTCCATTCCGCCTCCGGAACGGAACCCCGGACGATGCCGGCGCCGGAAAACAGATGAAGACGCCGGCCCTCGGTCAAACCGGAACGGATCCCCACGACAAACTGTGCCGCCGACTTGGAGATCCAGCCCACAGGGCCTGCGTACCAGCCCCGGTCAAAGGGCTCGATCAAGGCGATATCCCGGAGGGCTCGGTCTCTTGGCACCCCGCCCACGGCCGGAGTCGGGTGCAAACTCTCCAAAAGCTGCGCGTCGCCGACGCCGTTTTTGAGCTTGCCCTTAAACCTTGTAATCAGGTGTCGGCACCGCGACAGCTTCAACACACCCGGGTGCTCGTCCTGTGTCAACAACGCGCACAGCGGGCT
>JAFDGP010000193.1 GCA_019309245.1 Deltaproteobacteria bacterium
TTGTAATGAACAGTAACCAGACCCGACTCTGTCGCCCCATAGAACTGCTTGAGATTGACACCGATGGTCCTGAAAAAAATGATGATCTCCGGGCTTAGTGCTGCACCGGCTGTATAGGCGAATCGAATTCTTGAAAGCCCGATCTTATCACTAAGACCCCGATAGCACAGCCCTCCCATTGCATACAAAAGCCTTTCCCAGAGTCCTATATGTTCGCCTTTGAGCTTCTTACGAATCACCTTCGCACCGATCGGGAGGAAAAAATTAAAGGCCCATCTTTTCGGGCCGACGGCGTCACTCATCTTGGCCTGAACGTTGGCGCAAACGCTTTCCCACAGCCGGCCGGAATACATAATAAATTGGGGACCGATCTCACGAATGTCTTCCTGAACAGTATCGGGTTCTTCTGGAAAATTAACAGCAAAACCGTAGAGCAGACTGCTCGTGATTCCCAGATTCTGCTCGGCTACCCAGGCGGGCGGGATAAATGAGAGATAATTATCATCCGGCCGCCGAGGGTCCACCTCGTGCCAGGCTTTACATATCTCAATGGAATTACGGTACGAGATCATGGCACCTTTGGGCCTTCCGGTGGTGCCACTTGTGTAACAGATGATGGCGAGATCATCGTAACGTCCCTCATCAATACTCTGCTCGATTCTCCCGGGTGACCGCCGGTCCTCCTCCTTGCCCAAGGCAACAACAGCTTCAACACTCATCAACTTCGGATTCTCGTAAAACCAGAGTCCTTTGGGCTCCCAGTAAATGATCTTTTCAACACTGGACAACCTGTCCAGCATCTGAAGAACCTTATCCACCTGCTCCTGGTCGTGGGCCACTACAAAACGCGCATCCGCATGAGAGACAAAATAGTGGACCTCTTCGGCTGTACAATCTGTGAAAATTCCTACAGCGTGACCACCCCCTGCCTGGGCACCCAGTTCTGCCCAGTACCATTCGGGGTCGTTCTCGCCAATAATGCAAACAGCGTCACCCCTTTCAAGACCGAGGACCATAAGACCAAGGCCGAAACACCGTGTATGCTCGTAGTATTCGGCATATGTGTAGGTGTTCCAAATGCCGTACTTCTTTCTACGCATCGCTACACGATCGGGCTCCTGTTCTGCCCTTGACCGTAGCAACTGGGGTAATGTCTCGCCTACTATCTGTACCATTATGTTTCCTACCTCATTGATTCAGAACCCAAATATGCTTCGATCACCTTCTTATCTGCCTTCACTTCATCCGGGGTGCCTTCGGCAATTTTTCTCCCATAATCAAGGACAATGACCCGATCCGAAATATCCATAACAAGTCCCATATCATGCTCTATCAAGACCAGGGGGATCTCCTTTAACTCATGAATATCCAGGATATATCTGGCCATATCTTCTTTTTCTTCCACATTCATTCCAGCCATGGGCTCGTCCAGAAGGAGCAAATCCGGATCCAACGCCAACGCCCGACCTAACTCCACCCGCTTTCGTAATCCATAGGGAAGAGCTCCCGCATGCGTGTGCCGAATCGGCTGTATCTCTAACAAGTCGATAATTTCCTCGACAACAAGTCGATGCTTCAATTCCTGGTTCCTCGTCTTCCCAAAGTAGATGCCGCCCCATAGAAGCCCCATCTTCATCCTGATATGACGACCCGCCAAGAGATTATCAAGGGTTGAAAGGTCTGAAAAGAGCTCGATTTGTTGAAAGGTCCTGCCGATGCCAAGTTCGGCGATTTTATGGCAGGGGAGTTTGGTGAGATCTTTGTCCTTGAACAAGATAGAACCCTGCTGAGGACGGTAAAAACCGCTCAAGCAGTTGAGTGCGCTGGTCTTGCCTGCTCCATTGGGACCGATAATGGCCAGTATCTCATTGGGCATAATATCGAAAGAGATACCTGAAAGTACCTGAATAGCACCAAAATTCAGAGTGATGTCCCGGGCACGCAGTACTGGGGCTATTGGATGGGATTGAGCGTTTTGTGTCATTTTTAAACCTTTTTGGGTGAATTAAACTGCCCCACTGCCCCCTCCACCTCTTCATGGTGATTTTTGGGAAAAAGGGCCAAACACAACAAATCATCAATCATCAATATTCCGCTTTATCCGTGTCAGGTTACAGACCACCCCCCATCCACGGGCAGAACGGCGCCTGTAATATAGTCAGAGGCTGAAGAAGAAAGAAATATGACCGCGCCTATGAGGTCCTCATGCTCTCCAATTCGGCCAGCAGGGATGCGACCTAAGATTTGTTTCAGGAATTTTTCATTGCTAAGCCGATCTCTGTTGATGTCCGTGAGAATGTAGGCGGGTGCCAGGGCGTTAACCTGTATATTGTATCGCGACCATTCTACTGCCCAGGCCCTTGTCAACTGGTTAACGGCCCCTTTACTCACACAATAGCCCAAGGCCAGGGGAACCGGATTGGTACCCAAAACAGAGGACATGTTTATGATTTTTCCGGATTCCCTGTCGATCATCCCTCTGACCACAGCCTTTGCTAACCGAAAATAACCATTAAGATTCACATCCAGAACCCGCTGCCAGTCCGGCTCACTCATATCTTCCGCCTTCACATTCTCAACACTCATGCCTGCGTTATTTATGAGCACGTCGATTACACCGCAGGCCTTCTCCTGGGCCAAGACCACAGCACTTTGGACATCTTTTTCAGATGTCACGTCCATTCGCACGTAGCTGCATCTCTTGTGTTGTTTCTTAATCGCTTCAGAAGTTTCAATAAGGGCATTTTCATCCCTCGCCGCTATCACTACGTTGGCGTCTTGTCGTGCAAGACCTATGGCAATTTCCCGGCCAAGCCCCCGATTTCCCCCGCTGACCAGGATAATTTTGTCTTTCACCGAAAACATATCGATCTTGAATATCACCCTCGGAACATTTTTTTAAGACAACAGAAGAGACATCAAATGCGAACCCGGCAAATCCTACAATCCTTTTTCAAGCTCACGGAAAATCACCTGGCACATGATCTCGCTGGTGCCTCCACCAATGGTCATGATCCTGGCATCCCTCAGATACCGCTCAACCGGAAATTCGCGGATATAGCCGTAGCCGCCAAAGATCTGTGTCGCATCCAATGCATTCTGAAGTGCTGTCTCGGACGCAAACAGCTTTGCGGCCGCTGTCTCCATGCTCATTGATGCTGGCCCCTTCCCGGCCATCTTGAATGCCTGGGACCATACCATCGCCTTTGCCGCCTCGACCTTTGTCGCCATCCGGGCCAGTTTTTCCATGACCATCTGGAAATCCGCAATCCGCTTTCCAAACTGTATCCGCTCTGTACCATATTGAGTCGCATCCTTCAGGCATTCTTTTGCCAGCCCAAGGCTTTCTGCCGCAAGGAGGAGACGCTCTGAGTTCAACCCCGATAACAGGATTTTGGCCCCGCCATTGATTTCTCCAATGACGTTTTCACGCGGCACCCTGCAATCCTCAAAAATCAGGTCACCGGTAGGAGAACCATGCCATCCCAGTTTCTTGAATTTCTTACCTTTTGAAAATCCCTGGAATCCCTTTTCCACTACAAAGGCGGTTATGCCTTTTCCTCGGGCCTTTGGGTCGGTCTTCGCATATACGAGAAAAATATCTCCCACCGGTCCATTGGTGATAAAAGTCTTTCTCCCGTTTAAAATAAAAAAGTCGCCATCCTCAACGGCCCGGGTTTTCATTGCAAACACGTCAGACCCGGCATCCGGCTCGGTCATGGCCATGCCGCCAAGCTTTTTTCCGCTGGCCAGATCCGGCAACAATCGCTTTTTCTGTTCTTCGGACCCGTTCCGGCAGATGTTGGCGGCGCACAGGTCCACATGCGCGCCCCAACTTGCTACCGTGGAGGCACAGTACCGGGCAAGCCCCTCTCCCACGATACAGCTCTCCACAATACCCCCTCCGACGCCACCGTATTCCTCCGGGATTCCCAGCCCTAGAAGTCCTAATTGGGACATTTTTTCAAAGGTTTCCGAGGGGAAACGCTCCTGTTCATCGATTTCGGATGCCAGGGGAGCAACCTGTTCTTTCGCGAACCGGGATACGGTGTTTTTTAAAAGGATCTGTTCTTCGCTAAATTCCATTCTTTTCCATGCTCAGTTTGATCTACTCTTGACCGGTTCAAAATAGGCGATATCCTGAACTCGCCCCTTCTTCTCGGAGGCAAATACGGCCCTAACACGCTCTCCTACTTTTACAGATTCCCTTCCTTTTGTCCGTACGATATGGGAGAACAAATTGTCCGCACCGTCCAGCAGAATATAGCCGTAGACATAAGGAACAGGCCGCCTTTTCCCTGTGTCAGGGTCAATAAACGAATAGTTGACCAGGGTGACGGCATTCACAACACCTTCATTGCCAAGTTCAACAATTTCGTGCATTTTCACAAAGCATGGGCCACACACCATTCGGGGCGGGACATAAACGCGGCCACAGCTCTGACACTTGATTCCTACCAGGGCCTCTCGATCCCTTATTTCTTGAAAGAACTTGCTGCCATCAATCCCGATCGCCCACCTGAAAGGCATGCGGGCAACATCTTCGATAGCCAACAGAGAGGTGTCTCGTTCCCAATAACGCGTTTCCATCTCTTTCCCCTATTACGGTTTATCCGCACCAATAATCAATGCATCCGACCAAAAGCACCCCCCGAAACCGGTGGCCATGCCCAGTCTCGCACCCTCAACCTGACGCCCTTCCGCCCTGCCGAATATCTGCAGTGCGGTTTCTCCGACCCTTAAAAGCGCTGTAGCGCCAATACAATTCGTGGACAGGACGCCCCCGGAAGGGTTCACCGGAAGTGTGCCGCCCATACCTGTATGACCATCGGCTACAAACTGTGGGGCCTCACCCGATTTGCAGAGGCCAATAGATTCCATCCACTTGAGGCCTGCAAATGAATAAGGGAGGTAGAGCTCGCATACATCCAGTTCTTTTTTCGGTTCTTTAATCCCTGCCATGCCAAATACTTCTTGAGCTGCTCCTTCAAGAGAAGTGAGACGCCTATAGTCGATGTCTCCGAACCAGGCGGTATCATGTCGAACAGACACTGCGTGAATCCATGCGGGCTTAGGACACCGTTTTTCAGCCACACCCTCTCTACTGAATATCACGGCGGCAGCGCCATCGGAACGGGGACAAATGTCCAAG
>JAFDGP010000194.1 GCA_019309245.1 Deltaproteobacteria bacterium
TGTTTCGATGAGGCACGCAGCAAGCTTAAAAACACTACTTTTGAATCCCGCATTGATTCTGCATTTTTCAACAAGGATGTGCTTTGTGTGCTGGACCGCCGTAATGTCAAACTTTTCTTTAACAGTTGACAGGTGAGTTTAGCCGATTTCTTCTTTTAAGTAGCTGTTTTTATTGAAACCGGGATTTTCAGAGCGCCAAACGGTAGTGCCACAGACAAGGCATAAAACCTTTGACAAATAAGATTCTGGCAGCTAGATATGGGAGTGTCCAGAAAGGGGGCTCCCATGTTTGCAAGAGTGAAAAAATCCGGCAAGTATCAATATCTTCAGATCGTCGAAAACAACAAGGTCAAAGGCAAAGTCAAACAGCGGGGCATCGCCACGGTGGGGCGATTGGACCATCTTCAGGAAAAAGGGCGTGTGGAGACGTTGATCCGCTCTCTTTCGCGGTATTCCGAAAAAGCCATGCTGATTTTGACCGGCAACAGTGATCCTGAGGCGGTGACGATCAAAATCGGGCCGGCGTTGATCTTCGAGCGGTTGTGGGAGCAAACCGGGATCAAGGAAGCAATCAAGCATCTGTTGAGGGGCCGGAAGTTCGAATTCGATGTGGAACGGGCGATTTTCCTGACGGTGCTGCATCGGTTGATGAGCTCGGGCTCCGACCGATATTGCGATCGCTGGCGGAGGGATTACGCCGTGCCCGGCACAAACGATATTGAGCTGCATCATCTTTACCGGGCCATGGCGTTTTTGGGGGAAGCGCTTTCTGATCAAACCGGTGCCTCCGAGTTTGCCCCCCGGTGCAACAAGGACTTGATCGAAGAGGACATGTTCCGAATCCGGCGGGATCTGTTCAGCGGACTTGAGCTGGTCTTTTTCGACACTACGTCGATCTACTTCGAGGGCGACGGCGGAGAGAGCCTGGGTGAAAGAGGGTTTTCCAAGAATCACCGGCCGGATCTCAAGCAGATGATCGTGGGTGTGGTGATTGATGATGAGGGAAGGCCCATCTGCTGTGAGATGTGGCCCGGCAACACCACCGATGTGAAAACGCTCATCACGATCACCGAGCAGATGCGGCAGCGCTTTAACATCCAACAGTTTTGCATCGTGGCCGATCGGGGCATGATCAGTGCCGGGAATCTCCAGTATCTGGAAAAAAACGATATCCCCTATATCCTGGGAACCCGGATGCGAAAGGACAAGGAAGTGCAAGACTTCGTGCTCACCTGCGGCGGGCGGTACCGGGAAGTGCATCCCATCGGATCCAAGGCCAAGGATCCCTCCCCTCTCAAGGTCAAGGAAGTGCGCCACATGGACCGGCGGTACATCGTTTGCGTCAATGATCGCCAGGCCGAAAAAGACCGCAAAACCCGGGAAGCCATCATTCAGGCGTTGGAAGAAAAAATCCCCAAAGGGCCCAAGGCCCTGGTTGGAAACAAAGGATACCGCAAATATATCAAGATGAAAAAAGACAGCGCCTCCATCGATTTTGAAACAGTCAAAGCGCAAGCCCGGTTCGACGGCAAATGGGTGTTGCGTACCAATACGCAGCTTCCCACCGACCAGGTGGCGCTGAAGTACAAGCAACTGTGGCAGGTGGAACGGGTGTTCCGAGACGTCAAAACCCTTCTCGAAACCCGCCCGATCTTCCATCAAAGGGATGATACCATCCGCGGGCATGTTTTGCAATGCCCCGAAGTTGCCCATCGGTGCGATCGACCGCCATATCATGTTGGATGGCCGGGCGTGTCTAGGCGTTGCTGCCGAACTGGGTAGGCGTTGGCCTCCTGGCTCTAGGATTACTGACTTTCTCGAAAACCTTGTGGCCCCCTTTCTAGCTTGGCAGGCTTTTTATGATGCATACGGCAAACCGCCGCGCTGGGGGGACCTTTCGCATGGACCTCGGGGTATTTGTGAATACTACGCGAATCTGCTTGGCATACCGCCAGAAGATCCATCGGTGATGGGATTCATGGGACTGCTGGCCCGAAAAAACAGACCTAAAGGCCACGAGCCCTGCCCGTGCAACTCGGGGCGAAAATTGCGGGATTGTCATAGAAACCTTGTTTACAAGTTAAGGCAACGTCTTGGGTGGCGAGATGTGCGGCGAGATTTGGATACTCTTGCTCAAGCGGGGGGGAACGGCTAAGGAGCAATATCGGGGTGACACCTTTTTGGAAATTAACCGCTGAAACGGTGCTGTCTAGGACCATTTTGCATTTTGGAAAGAGTAATCCACACAAAACCCCCCGCTTTTGGGCATGTGCGCTGACCAGACCTCGAAGAGAGCCATTGACGATAGCGTTCGCGTTCGTGTGTCACCGGGTCACGGCCAGCGCTTGACTGAGGGGTGACACGAATTAGACTGTACGAGTGTGTCCGTGCGATCGTCCGCTTTTCAACTACGTTGATCGTAGGCCCGGTTTTCGTTTTGAAACTCTCGGGGCTTTTGTTATAAAGGCACGAATACTTGCGTGGGGGCCATTGAGACGAGTCCAACACGCATCTGGACGCGTACCCCGATGGTGTTCTGTAAGCGAGAAAGACGCGGGGTGCGAAGGTCTTGAGACGGAGGCATATGAAGGTACTGGTTTATGGATCGGGGGGCAGGGATCACTGTCTGGCTGACAAGTACGGTGACAGTCAGCATGTGGACAAGGTCTATTTTGCGCCGGGAAATCCGGGCGTGCTTTACACGCCCAAGGGCCGGCCTGACAGGCAACTCATTGAACGCGTGCAGTTGAAAGATTTTGGGCAACTGGCCGCCTTTTGCATAGAAAAAGGGGTGGACCTGGTGGACGTTGGGTCTGAAAACCCCCTGAGCGAGGGGCTGGTAGATGTACTCAACGATCAAGGGATCCGGACCGTGGGTCCCAAGCAGGCGTTTTGCCGGATTGAAAGCGACCGTGCGTTCACCGATGACCTGCTCCGGCGTGCGGGGGTGCCCAAGCCCGAGTATCAGGTTTTTGATGATCCTGAAAAGGCCAAAGACTACATCAAGCGCATAGGCTATCAGGTAGTAGTCAAGGCCAACGGGCTGGCGGCTGGAAAAGGGGCGATCGTGTGTGACGATGTGCCGGATGCTCTGGCCGCGGTGGACCGGATCATGGTGGATAAGGTCTTTGGGACATCGGGCGACAGGGTGGTCATCGAGGAAAGAAAATACGGCACGGAGCTGTCGTTTTACGTCTATCTGGACGGCACACAGGTGCTTCCGCTCAGAATGCTGGCTCAGGACTACAAGCCGGCCTTTGATCCCGAAGACACAGTGTCTATTGAACAGTTCGGTGGCAATTTAAACACCGGGGGCACCGGCTGCTACTGCCCGCACAAGCTTCTCAGCCCGTGGCTGGTGAACCGGATTATCAAGGAAATTGTCAATCCTACAGTCAATGAAATTTACAACAAGCTCGGTTGGGCATACAAGGGCGTGCTGTATTTCGGCCTGAACCTGGATCCCTACGATCGTCTGGATGTCTTTGAGATCAACGTGCGCCACGGGGATCCGGAATGGGAAGTGCTGGCCCGAAAGCTGAGCACCGACCTTTTTGAAATCGGCATCGCCGTGTGGGAAGGCACGCTGGATGGGGTGAAGCAGGTCTGGAACAAACAGCACTATGTGGACGTGATTGCCATGGAAGGCCGATCCAAGGCGTCCAGGGGATGGAATAAGGGCTATCCGGCGCGCTATGGCAAGGGCCATAAGATCGTGGGCCTGGATCGGATCGAGCGCGGTATCGCTGTGTATTTTGCCGGCGTGGACGAAGATCCGGAAAAAGGCCTGGTGACCTACGGGGGCCGTGTGCTGCACCTGGTGGCCGGAGACGCCACCCTGGAAGGAGCAAGACAAAAGGCCTACCGCAATATCGCCAAGCTGGCTTTCATCGATCACAACAACAACGATACTAATTGCATACGCTACCGGCGCACCATTGGCGTGTGAGGTTCAGGAGCCCTTTGCTGAAGAATAAAGGAAACAGACCGCAGACAGGGAAAAAAGGAGTGGGGAATCCTTCTTAAGAAACTTAATTCAAGCCACGGCTCACGCATTGAAAACAATACGCGTCTTTTGCGGCAAAAACTTAAAAAATGATCACGAAAACACGAAAGATTGAAAGCACGAAATAGAAAAACATTGAGGCTTTCGTGTTTTGCGGCTTGACGCCTTGAGAACAGTACGTCCTTTCGTGTTTTCGTGATAGATTTTTTTTTTGGTTTCGGTTCGTCCGGGTTCGCAATTAAAGCCATTAATTCCAGGGGTTCTTTCATAAATGAGTCCAAGTACGAGGCCTTGGTATCAGGTGCTAACGGTGCAAAAGCGGATCATATCCCGACAGATCGGAACGGTGTTGTCAAGGGTTCGGCGTGTGCATGCCACATGCTCGACTTTTGCTACGGGAGTTTGAACTTCAAGGCGAATTAGCGGTCCTGTCAACGGAGTCTGCTATGAGTGAACAACAAGACAAGGCGGCCCCCCCGGTGGTGGGCATCGTTATGGGCAGCGACTCGGACTGGGCGGTCATGCAAAAGGCCGTGTCGGTCTTGAAACAGTTTAATATTGCCTTTGAGGCAACGGTGTCTTCCGCCCACCGGAGCCCGGAACGCACGGCTGAGTACGCGCGGAGTGCCCGGGCCAGAGGCCTGAAGGTCATTATCGTGGGCGCCGGTGCGGCCGCCCACCTGGCAGGTGCGGTGGCGGCGCTCACCACCTTGCCGGTGATCGGGGTTCCCATTGATTCTTCGGCACTAAAAGGCCTGGATGCCCTGTTGTCCACGGTTCAGATGCCCTCCGGCATCCCGGTGGCCACTATGGCGATCGGATCAGCCGGCGCAAAAAACGCCGCGATCCTGGCCGCCCAGATCCTGGCTGCTTCCGAATCGGGCATTGCAGACAAGCTTGAGAAATTCAAGAAAAAACTTGCGGCCCAGGTGGCAAAAAAGGACCAGGCTCTCCAAGGAGCCCTTTGAAGGTTTTTTGCAGAGAGTGATTTGGGTGGATTACCCAAATCCACCGCCAAAAAAACGAAGATGGAATCCTTTTTCCGCGATTGCAGCCTGTTAACCGAAAAGTGCTCATTGAAACCTTTCACCTGGCTTGAGCGTAGGCAGATCCATTGGGCGCTTGAAGTACAAAAGTACGTCGGCGCGCCCACCGCCTCGCATCTCCGGCAAACTCGGCAACCGGTGGATCCGGGATTAGGGCTTGACCGGCAAGACAAGATGTGCTTTAGTACGCTTGAAGGCCGTGGGAGTCGCCCTTCCGAAAGTCATTTCTTTGGCGGGAAACAGCTTTGGAATATCTTAACCAACCGTTAAGAGGCTCCCCGGCCTTTTCCTTTTCCCGGATTTCAGGCCGAACTGTGGTGGGCACACCCCGTCAAGCATGACTTCAAGCCGGTCTATTCGGATCCGGGTCCGTTACAGTTCATGATTGACAACCCCGACAAGGTCCTTCAGGTGGACCCCCATTTTCCGGATGCGGATACCATCGAGCGGGCTGCTTCGTGTATTCGTGACGGCGGTCTGGTGGTGTTTCCGACGCACGCCTTTTACGGCCTAGCCGCCAAAGCACTTGACCCTCACGCTGTAGAAGCGGTTTTCCGGGCCAAGCAAAGAGACCCGGCAAAACCAGTGCTGATCTTGATCAGCACTCTTTCGGAAATGACCGAACTGGCGCGCTCCGTGCCCGATAAAGCCGTTACGCTCATCAGGGCGTTCTGGCCGGGAGGGGTGACTCTGGTCTTTGACGGGGTTGCTGGCTTGCCAGTCGGCGTGACTGGGCCCTCGGGCAAGATCGGGATCCGGATTCCCGGTCATCCGGTGGCCGCCGCGCTTGTCAGGGCGGTGGGACAGCCCGTGACCGGCACCAGCGCCAATCTTTCAGGCCACGACCCTGCGGCCCGGACCGAGGCCCTGGAAGCCGCCATGCTCGAACACGTGGATGTGGTGTTGAATGCGGGAACGCTGGCCGGGGGGAAAGGGTCCACGGTTGTGGATGTAACCGAGGGCGGGGTGAAGATTCTCAGACCGGGCAGGATTTCTCTTGCCATGATTCTTACGGCCTTGAATGGTTAGACAAAAAGGGGTGGGAGGGGCGGATTTGTGCTTTGTGGCTGAGGTATTGAAAACATTGGGAGAACACCTTTAAAGTTTTCTGCTACAAAAGACACAAATCTCATTGTTAACGCACGAAGGGGGCAACATTCCGGAAAAGGAACGGGAACGCGATGAAAGTGATCGAGACCCTTGCGCGTGAGCAGTTACTCACACTTTTAAAAAACTTTGCTAAAAACTGGCTTGCCCATGACGGGCTCTGGTTTCAGGCCGTGGAACAGGCACACGGCCTGGAGGTAGCCATGGAATTGGACGCAGCGGCCTGGAGCCGGTTCTCACCAATTGAGGCTAAACGTATCCAGGCCTTTCTGGGCCTGCCGGAACACGGTGGCCTGGAAGGGCTCAAGACCGCCTTGGAGTATCGGCTGTATGCGGTGCTAAACAAACAATACAGTATGCTTGAGAACGGGCGCTTGCGGTTCTATATGCAGGACTGCCGGGTGCAGAGCGCCCGCAAGCGGAAGGGGTTGCCCGACTTTCCCT
>JAFDGP010000195.1 GCA_019309245.1 Deltaproteobacteria bacterium
CAGAGAAGCTACTTGAACGTATTGTCGGAGGATTCTCCAAAAATAGCGACCTCGTCGCCGACTTCTTCTGCGGATCCGGCACCACCCTGGCCGTGGCCGAAAAGCTCGGCCGTCGATGGATCGGCTGCGACCTGGGTCGCTGGGCTATCCATGTGACCCGCAAGCGGCTGCTGGGCATCGAAAACTGCAAGCCATTCGAGGTCCTCAACCTGGGCAAATACGAGCGCCAGTACTGGCAGGGCGTCACCTTCGGAGAAAAGAAGGATAAATACGTCACCGAGCAGGCTCTCTACGAATACCTGGCCTTCATTCTCAAGCTCTACGGCGCCCAGCCGGTGGCGGGTCTGGTCCACCTGCACGGCAAAAAGGGCCGGGCCATGGTGCATATCGGCGCGGTGGATGCGCCGGTGACCATCGCCGAGATCGACGCGGCGGTTGAAGAGTGCGTGCAACTTAAACAACCCGAGCTGCACGTCTTGGGCTGGGAATGGGAAATGGGGCTTTATGACCTGATGGTGGAGGCGGCCAAAAAGAAGGGCGTCAAGCTGGTGCTGCTCCAGATCCCCCGGGAGGTGATGGAACAACAGGCCGCGGCCAAGGGCGACGTGCGTTTCTTCGAGCTGGCCTACCTGGAGGCCGAGGTTCAGAAGCCGGAAATTCGACCTGGGATGAGAATCAATAAAGGTGACCCGGCCGTGCAGGTGGCCCTCAAGGATTTCGTGATCCCCAACACCGAGCTGATTCCCGAGGAGGTTCGGTCCAAGGTCAAGCAGTGGTCCGACTATATCGACTACTGGGCCGTGGACTGGGATTTTCAAAACGACACCTTCATGCAGGGCTGGGTGGCTTTCCGCACCCGCAAGGAGCGCAAGCTGGCGCTGGTCTCCGATCCGCACGCCTACGACAAGCCGGGCCGATACCGGATCCTGGTCAAGGTGATCGACATCTTCGGCAATGACACCTCCCAGGCCTTTGATGTGCAGGTGCCGCTGCCATGAAAAAAAAGCCCGCCCCACCGACAAAAGGCAAGGCCTCTGTTTTCCCTAACGCACCCCAAGCGCTGATGGATGAACTGCGCGAATGGATCCAGCAGGCCCGTATTTCCGCTGCTCGTGTCGTGGACGAGCACCTGTGCGCCCTTTACTGGCGCATCGGCACACGCATCCGAATGGAAATTCTCAAGGACCAACGCGCGGAATACGGGGCCGGGATTGTCTCCGCAGTGGGGAGACAATTGGAGGCTGAGTTCGGCCGGGGTTTTTCCGAAAAATCCCTGCGGCACATGATCCGGTTTGCCGAGGTCTTTCCTGACAAACAAATTGTCTCCGCGCTGCGGAGACAATTGACCTGGACTCACTTTAAACGCTTGATTTATCTGGATGATCCACTCAAGCGCGAGTTCTATGTTGAGATGTGCCGCATTGAGAAATGGCCCACCCGTACCCTGGACAAGAAAATACAGTCCATGCTCTTTGAGCGCACGGCGCTTTCAAAAAAGCCGGACAAGCTGATCGCCCGAGAACTCAAGGCCTTGCGGGAAGAGGGTAAACTCACCCCGGATCTCGTGTTCCGCGATCCCTACCTGCTCGATTTTCTGGGCCTCAGGGATACCTATGCGGAAAAGGATCTGGAGGCCGCCATCCTCCGGGAAATGGAGGCCTTCATCCTGGAGTTGGGCGTGGGGTTTGCTTTCTTGGAACGCCAGAAGCGCATCACCGTGGACGGCGACGATTATTATCTGGATCTGCTCTTTTATCACCGCCGGCTAAGGCGCCTGGTAGCCATTGAGCTGAAACTGGGCGATTTCAAAGCGGCCGATAAGGGCCAGATGGAGCTGTATCTGCGATGGCTGGATAAATACGAGCGCCGTGAGGGGGAAAACGCGCCCATCGGTCTCATTTTGTGCGCCGGAAAAAAGGAAGAAACGGTACGGCTGCTGGACATGGAAGGCAGCGGTATCCGGGTGGCCGCTTACTGGACTGAAGCCTTGCCCAGGGCCGAACTGGAGCGCAAGCTGCATGAGGCGGTGGTTTTAGCCCGGCAACGCCTGGCGAAGGATGAAAGGCGCCAACAGCGTCTTGAGGAAGGAAAGGAGTGATCATGCCTCGTTCGGTGATTGCTTACGATAAGGACTTGCCGGAAATCTCCGGCCGTCTGCCGTGGATCAAACCCGATGCCCATCTGGTCAAGGACGTGAACGCCGAAACGGGTTGGCGGGTCCAGCCGGGCCGCCGGGAAAGCCGCCTGCTGCTGGTCCCCAGGATACGCAAGGCCGTGGACGACTGGCGCGAGCAGGGCTATCCCGGCGTTTCCGACATCACCCGTCGTCTCTTTGAGTACTGGTTCGAAGAGGACCATGACGTGCCTGGGTTCGGCGTCCCGTTTCGCTATTACTTCTGCCAGCGGGAGGCCATGGAAACCCTGGCCTGGGTGGTGGAGATCGCTTCCAAAGCCGACGCCGCGGATTTGATCCGTTCTTTCGCCAAGGTCTATAAAAAGGATCTTTTTTCCGACAACATCGTCTTTCAGACCACCATGGACGGCCGCCGCCAGATCGTGCGCTATGTGCCCGAGCTGGGGAGAGACGGGATTCAGGATCTCCCGCCGGAAAACCTTTGCCGCCTGGCCTTCAAAATGGCTACCGGTTCTGGCAAGACCTGGGTGATGGCCATGGCCATGGTCTGGTCCCACTTTCACCGCAAGAGGGTGCCGGGATCGGCGCTTTCAACCAATTTTTTAGTTGTGGCCCCCAATGTGATCGTCTACCAGCGCTTGGAAAAGGACTTTGCCGCCAACCGCGTTTTCCACCAGATCCCATTGATTCCGCCGGAGTGGCGAGGTCAGTTCCACCAGAAGGTGATCCTGCGGGGTGAGGCTTCGGAGCCGGATTCTTCCGGCAACCTGTTTCTGACCAACATCCACCAGCTCTATGAATCACGAGAGCAGGCCTGGACACCCGCCAACGCCGTGGAAACCCTGTTGGGGAAAAAACCCGCCAAGGACTTGGCCGCCTCGGCTCATCGCTCCATGCTTGAGCGGGTCAAATCCCTCAAAGACCTGGTCGTGTTCAACGACGAAGCCCATCATGTCCACGATGAAGAACTGGCCTGGAGCCAATCCCTTTTGGCCATTCACCAGGCCCTGCCCAAAGGGCTGGCGCTCTGGCTGGACTTTTCGGCCACCCCCAAGGATCAAAACGGCATGTATTTTCCGTGGACCGTCTGCGACTATCCCCTGGCCCAAGCCGTGGAGGACCGCATCGTCAAGGCCCCGCTGATCGTCACTAAGGAGGATGATCCCAAGCAGCCCGCCGAAGATCCGGACAGTGTGACCAAAGAAAACGTGGCGGAAAAATACGGCTATTGGCTCCGGGCCGCCGTCCAACGATGGCGGGAACATTATCAAATATACAAACAACTGGGTCAACGACCGGTGCTGTTCATCATGGCCGAGAAAAACGCCTATGCCGACGCTCTCGGCGAATACCTTCGAAAAACAAAGGAGTTCGGCTTTCGGGCAAGCGAGATCCTGGTCATCCATACCGACGCGGCCGGCGAGATCACGAAAAAAGACCTGGAAAAGGCCCGGGAGGCGGCCCGGGATATCGACAAAGCCGAAAGCCGCATCAAAGCCATTGTCAGCGTCATGATGCTTCGGGAAGGATGGGATGTGCGCAACGTCACCGTGGTCTTGGGTCTTCGGCCCTTCACCGCCAAGGCCGAAATTCTGCCCGAACAGGTCATCGGCCGGGGACTGCGGGTGATGGCGCAGATCAGCCCCGACAAGACGCAGACCCTGGAAGTGCTGGGTACCCGCAATCTCCTCAAGGTGGTGCGGGACCAGCTTGAAGCCGAAGGGGTGGGGGTGACCACCACAAAAACCGACCCGCCCAGGCCGGTGATCATCCAAGCGTTGCTGGAGCGGTCGGATTACGACATCACCCTGCCCATTACAAAACCGAGGCTGGAGCATAACCTCCGCAAGCTGGGGGAATTGAACCTCGAAAATCTGGAAGCCATCTATGAACAGGAGGAATTGAGTGACATTTTCCGAGTCCACTTGAAACTGCAGTTTGCCACCACCCAGACCGAGGTGCACCAGGCGGACATCACTGGCGCATTGCCCCAAAGCAGGGAGCTGATCGCCTCCATCACCAACAAGGTGATCGACCGGGCCAAGCTGCCCAACCACTTCGCCGAACTGTACCCGATCGTTCGAGGTTACTTGACCGAGCGGTGTTTCGGGAATAGCGTGAACCTGGAGGCGGAAGCTCTGCGATCCCACCTGGCCCGCCTTGAGCTGCAGGAGGGGATCGCCAAATATCTGGCACGCAAAATCGCCGAGTTGACAGTGGAGCGCCGGGCTCTCGAATTCGAGAAAGCCGATTTCAAACTGGCTGAAACCAAGCCTTTCAGCTGGCGGCGGAATCTACCACCGTTGAAGGCCGCCAAAACGGTTTTCAATTATGTGGCCACCTACAATGATTTCGAACGCCGGTTCGCCGAGTTTCTGGACCGGGCACCGGACGTGCTGCGCTTCGCTTCCCTCGGCACCACCGAACAGGGTGATTCGGGTACCCGGTTTCGGGTGGATTATATCAAACCCAGCGGCGCCATCGGTTTTTATCACCCGGACTGGGCGGCCGTCCAAGGAAATAACGGCAACGAGATAAACTGGATCATTGAAACCAAGGGGCGAATCTGGGAAGGCACCCGTGCAAAAGATGAAGCCATAACTTCTTGGTGCCGACGTGTTTCCGAAGAAACAAACACCCGATGGCAGTATATTCGGATCAACCAAAAAGAGGTGGATTTATCCAGGGTGAGTTCACTTGACGCATTGGTGAGAATGCTCCAAAAGAAGGAACCATCCCTGTTGAACTTCAAAAAATGAAATGCTCTGGACTAAAAAGGACCGCAATCCCCAAAGAAGAGATGCCATGATGCGCCATTCGGCAAACGGCACGATGGCTTTTCGCGTGCCTCATAAACGGATTTTCTGCGTTTTTTTGACAATCGCCCTTTGGGTTTGCTCGGCGATCCCCTGTTTTGCAACCATTTACAAGTACCGGGATGCGCAGGGCAACTGGCACTA
>JAFDGP010000196.1 GCA_019309245.1 Deltaproteobacteria bacterium
TGGGGGTTTCGCACTCTGTCGTATTCAAGAGCCGTTTGTTGTGTAGCAAAACCAGATGGATCTATCATCGAGCGTTCCGGTGGTGAGGATAGTCCTTTGCCGGGCGTAACGACTCGCCATGTTATCAGTACGCTTTCCTCTGTATGAACGGTGACGCGGTGTTTGGTGCGAAGGAAATTGCTGCGTTATTTTAGCCAGCCATGCATCCAAAAAGAGGAGGGAAAGAGAAAGGAAGGGAGGAGTGAGACAATGAAAGAGTTGCTACGTATTCTATGTCTTGTCAGTCTTTCAAGCATTTTTGCCCTTTTCATCGGCGGCTGCGGTGGCGGCGGGGGAGGCGGCGACGGGAGTGTAACTGCGTCGTCTGACGACAATGGAATTGCATATATCGGCCTTACAAGCCAGGCTTCCATTGATGAAAACAACGCGCAACAACTTACTGGCGAATCGTATGAGGGCGGAAAGTTGGCATCCAGCCTTGCCTCCTTGGGGGCTGTGTCCGTGGAGTCACAGGACCACCTTGGCCGTCCCCGCGTGTTCGAGTTTTCTCAAACCATGGAAAACGCGCTTCGAAGCATAGACCTTACATCCAGGGCGGGCGGGACCTTTGCCGGGGCTGTCTATCACACTTCCGGGACGATCTATGGCGATTGCGGCGGCGGTGTTTTTTACGACATCGACGTGGATGATCAAACTGGAAGATTTTCGGGCAACATGAATTTCAACAGCTATTGCAACGATAATGTGACGATCGACGGGCAGGTGCAGTTTTCCAGCAGAATAGCCCTGACGACAGGTAAACTGGTCACGTTTAGCTTTTCATTTGATAACCTTCGTGGCACCTCCGAACAAACCACGACCAGGATGGCTGGCGACATTTCATTCGATGCCTCAACCAGTCCCGAAGTGGTCACCGCAAATTTGAGGATGGCAGTGGATTCGCAAGTCTACCAGGTGACCGACTATACATTACATATCACGGACAGAACTGGTTACATCGAGGTAAGTTTTACAGGCCGTTTCTATGACCCGGGATATGGCTATGTTGACATCTCAACACCCGAGGTGTTTATCATCAACGATGGATACGAAAATCCATCGTCCGGTGTCCTGCTCATCCAGGGACGGAATGGAACTCAAGCACGTCTTACGGCCCATTCAGTCGGTTATTGTGAAGTTCAGGCGGACACTGATGGCGATGGGGTGATGGAATGGGATTCCGGTTGGATCCCCTGGTCCGATCTCTATTCATAGCAAGTTGGCATTGTCGGAACATCCCTTGAATTAGGAAGCGGCCTTGGCGTCGCTTCCTTTCTAAGGTTGAGGCTCTCAATATGGTGAGGCGTTTTGTGCAGATCGTGATGATGGCAGTGGCTGTTTTTTGGGTCGGCACTGCCTGGGCCCGGGATAACCAAGGACCGGCAGGTTTTCTTGCTGTTGGCGTCGGTCTTGAATCCCTTAGTTATGAGGAACACGAACCGGACACCTCCCTGGACTCTGAGGTTACCACCCACAATTGGACATTCGTGGTTGAGGCCCTGAAAGACTGGGAGCGCCTGTTTTTGGGGATCGACGTCACAGTCCCTCTGATTCGCGGCGATGACCAGGAGGTCTGGCGCGTATCAGGCGATCTCTATCAAACCAATCGTCTTGAAAACAGATGGATCAGGATAGATGGGACTGTCGGTTATCTGCTGCACCCTTTGTTCAAGCCGTTCATGGGGCTGCGCTGGTCTCAGGACAAACAAGAAAGGACCCGGTTTGTGGTGCTGGGTACGCCCGTGGCAAACACTGCAACAGAGACTGTTGAATCACATGCTGTACTAATTGGGCTTAGAGGCAAACTACAGCTTCGGCACGGCTGGGCGTGCACATACGGCCTAAAATATCTTGTCCCCATCTATGTGAAAACAACCAATGACTCGCTGCCCGGCTGGGAGGCCCGAGACAAAGACGGCTATACCGTGGAACTAAAGGGAAACATCGGCTATTCCTTTCGCCCGGGTCTGTCCGTTCGGCTTACCCTCTATGGAGGAAAAATGCATTGGGAAGGCAGCGACTGGAAGCGGTATTCGGGGGGCTCGGCGAAGTGGCCGGAAAATGATACCGTGTACTGGGGACTTGCCGTCAATACAGCGTGGTTTTTCTGATTTCCATCTTTGTAAAAAGCCTTAGACACGTACAAGGCTACCCCAGCAGCATCCCCAAAGCCTCCACATTGAAGAGACTGCGTTTGTCCGATGTGTGGTGTGGGGGCTCCCTAGTCTTCCATTTTGTCAAATGTGTAGGTTTCACTCAATAATGACAGGCATTGAGTTTTTTATAACATTTTGACAAAAATTTAAGCTTAAGCTGAGAATAGTTACAAAGGCTGGACAAGACCGAAAGGGCGGTTCTGAAATCATCCGGCCAACTTTCAACTTTTTCCCGGCGTCCAAAATTCCTGGAAAATTGTGCAACTCGGGAATTGAAGTTGCGTTTGGCACAACTTTACGGGCACCGGACTTGTCGCTTTCCTTCTGGGTATCCATACGGAACAACAGACCCTCCGAGACCCCCTGCGCGCCAGTCTCTACGAAAATCTCGTTATTACGGAAACCGTCAAGAATGCGCTTAACAGTGGAATCAGGCCGGAAATCTATTTCTTCCGTGATTTCCATGGCAACGAGGTCGACCTCCCCATTAGCACCTGATACCAAGACATCGTCCCTGGACTCATTTATGAAAGAAACTCTGAAATTTAAGAACGTAATTCCTAACCAGAACGCCCGGGAAAAAAATTATCACGTGATGTTTTCAAGGCGCCAGCCGCAAAACACGAAAGCCTCAATGTCTTTTATTTCGTGCCTTCAATCTTTCGTGTTTTTCGCCCATCGGGCTTGAGAACAGCACGTGATTATATTTCTAACGTTTTTTGCGGCAAAAAACACATATTATTCTCAATGTGTGCCGCGATTTGAATTGAGTTTCTTAAAAGGGGTTATTTTGTTGACAATATTATACAAAAAGGTTTAATATCGTAACCAAAATTAAGGACTTTGAGATGTATAACGAAAGAAGGATAAAAAACTCGGAACGGTTACAACTGATCCTGCTGGACAACCTTTATGCTCAATCGGGATCAGAACAGGTGATCTTCCAGGGGGGAACTGCCATCAGGTGGGTTTACGGAGGATTAAGGTTCTCCGAAGACCTGGATTTTGTGACAGGGATGTCTAGAGAAAAACTTGAAAGGCTCATGGAAAAGACATTTCCACAGACCCATAGGGCCTGTATTGCTCAATTTGGCATTGGAGAGCAGGAGATTAAGGTAAAGGTCAGGCGAAAGGAAGCAAAAAGCTTTCTCTATATATACCGACCTCAAATGCGGCGGCAGCGGATTGCCGTGAAGTTGGAATTTGAATTTCTCAGGTCAGGCCAACAGCCGGAATCTGAAAGGTTTATCCTGAGGGAGCTTCCGTTGGTCAGGTCTCTTATAGCTGCTGGCGAGCTGATGATGCCCTATTCAAGCAGCATCATCCTTGCGGAAACAGCAGAAGAAATTTTTTCTGATAAAATCAGGGCCATTTATGAAAGAAGATATCTCAAGGGCAGGGACTTATACGATATTTGGTGGTTGAAAAACCATCTCAAGATAACCCCCTCCTGGGACAAGGTCGAACAAAAGCTGAACATGTACGAAATCCCTTTTGTGCCTTTTAGGGAGGCAGGATATTTTCAAAAAGAGAGTTCCATGGGAGCGATTATCCAGTCGCTGGAAACGGATCTGCCTCGTTTTGTACCTGAGAATATCCTATCCATGTATCAGGGAAATCATTTCTCAGACTTTGTCGCAACACTCAAAGACGTTACCTCATTCCTCATGGAACAGGGGATGAATGATTTTTTTTCTGGTTATGAAAGAGGAAAGAGTCACCATTAGACGATTGAGACTGCTTCCCGCGCTTTTCCGAAAGCAGGATGTGGAAAAAATAACCCCACATGCAGGGACCTTTCTGTCTAGAGCAATCAAGAAGGGACTTATCCATCGGATCAGTCGTGGGAATTACATAAACTCCTTTCTCCATGGATTTCCTCCCGTTGAGGAGATCGCCTGTTTTTTAAAGCCGCCGTCCTATGTTTCTTGCGAGTGGGCGTTGAATTATCATGGGATTCTTCTGCAATCCCCTACGGTCTGCACGGCACTGACCCTAGGAACTTCAGTAGGCAGGAAAAGGAATATCATGTACCAGGGAATCACCATAGAGTTTTCAAGAATCGCTCCAGCCCTTTTCCTTGGCTTTGATCGACAGGATGAATGCTACATAGCAACACCGGAAAAGGCCATCCTGGATACGCTTTACTACAGAAAAGCAATTCCGACCCATGATGAGCTTGAACTGGACGGGGTAGATCTCGATTCTCTTATGGAAATGGCAAAACTATATCCCAAGTCTATTCGAAGGTTACTGCCTGAACTTTTTCCGAAATATACATTGAACCGGATCGGCGCCTGAAAGGCCATATTACCGTTACATTTCTGCCCATTTTTAATAGGTTACGACCTGATCGCCGGTCTGGCCTCTGGAAACCGATTTTTTTCCTGACCATGCCCTTTCAGCGTGTTGAACCGGCAAAACATAGAATTCTACCCAATCAATAATGTTATAAGTGAAAACCAAAATGGCATCTAAACAACAGCAGGGTCGAAGAATTATGACAGATATTCGTCAAATACTGATTGACGATTGGGATCCAATCGGCATCAAGGGGTTTGGTCCTGATGATGAGTATGATTCATATATTGGTGGTTTGTATCGTCTGCTTACCAAAAAGCCAACTGAAGACGAGATTATGGAGTATCTTTATTCAATAGAAATAGATCAAATAGGTTCTACGATAAAAGATAAAGAGGGACTGCGCGTTGCTGCTAAAAAACTTTTAAAAGTGAATCTCTCTCTTGATTAATCATATCAGCTTATAACATCGGGTTTCACCCTATAGTTGCATAAAAAAGGTGATTTTGAAGCAGAAAAAAGACTTGCGGTGCCCATGGATACTGGGTTAGAAGAGTTTTAGCTACACCCAAAAACCCTGATCCAGGAGGTC
>JAFDGP010000197.1:0-897 GCA_019309245.1 Deltaproteobacteria bacterium
CGATCAAGACCCGGCCCTTCTTATCCATCTTTTCAAAAAGTGTCCTTGCAAATGGCCAGGCCGTAATCAGCCGGATCATGGCAACCCGGATCTTTCTTTTTCTGGCCAGCTTTACCGCGGCCCTGACCGAACGGGATTCAGAGCCGTAGCTTACCACCACCACATCGGCATCTTTCGGGTCGCGGTATGTTTCAACCTTTGCGATCTTTTTCGCATCCCGCTTGACCTTGTCGAGCAGGTGGCGCACAAGGCGTTCTTCGGTTTCCGGGTTGATGCTGGGCAGAAATGTCTTTAGATCGTGGGTCAGACCGGTGCGGTGCAACCGGTGGCCGACGCCGATCACGTCCAGGTCCCGATTCATGGGTATCGGAGTAAGCTTCGGGATGGTGATCGGCTCTTCCATATGGCCGATGATTTCATCCAACATCAGAAACACGGGGTTCAAGTATTTCTGGGAAAGCCTGCACGCTTCGTAGGTCAGCAGCAGGGTCTCCTGTACTGAGGCCGGGACCAAAACGATCACCGGCCGTTCCCCATGGGTCCCCCAGCGGGCCTGCATCATGTCGCCCTGGCCCATCCAGGTGGGCATCCCTGTAGAGGGACCTCCCCGCTGAACGTTTACGCAAATGACCGGAGATTCGATCATGGCCGCGAATCCCAGGCCTTCGGACATCAGGCTGAATCCCGGTCCCGAGGTGGCCGTCACCGCGATGGCTCCGGCCAGGCCGGCGCCTGAGGCGGCTTGGATAGAACCGATTTCATCTTCCATCTGGATGAAAGCCCCGCCGCGTTTTGGCAGAACCGCGGCCGCCCGCGTGGCAATCTCCGAAGCCGGTGTGATCGGATATCCGGCGTACACAATCCGCCTCTTGTCCCCGGCCGCACAACACAGCCCCT
>JAFDGP010000197.1:950-6038 GCA_019309245.1 Deltaproteobacteria bacterium
TCTTTTTATCCTTCGTCATAACTGGCTCCAAACGCTCGAATAAAATTTATCGAAATTTTTCTTATATCAATTTTTCGGGTATCATGTCAATGAAACGAAAAATTCAGATGAAACCGCGGCGTGTTCGTGTTATGCGAACAAGTCATGCGAATCACAAAGGCAGTCATCCCGGCGGCCGGAAGGGGAACCCGTTTGGCGCCGCTGACCACATACCTGCCCAAGGAACTGCTGCCGGTGGGGCCAAAGCCCATGATTCAGTATACCGTGGAAATGTGCATGGCCTCCGGTATTGGCGAGTTTTGTTTCATTACCAGTCCGGCGAAGTCCCTTTTAAACGACTTTCTTGCCGGAAACTGGGCCCCTCCAAGGCTTCCGTTTAAAAGACCGGCGCAGTTTTATCGGGATTTGAGCCAATGCCGCACCGTGGTTTTGACCCAGCCGGAGCCCCGGGGTGTGGCCCATGCGGTCTTGTTGGCCCGAGATTTCGTGGGCCATGACCCCTTCTTGTGTCTGATGCCGGACTGCCTGCTGTTTTCAGCAGAGCCGTTTGCCGGGCAGTTGATGGCGGGATTCGCGAAATACGGTAAAAGTATCATCGGGGTGTTGACCATTGGAGCCGATACGGCGGGGTGTTTTGGCAACGTCGGGGTACTTGAAACCACCCCGCTGGATGATCGGTGTTTTTCGATTACCGCGCTTTCCGATAAAACAGATGAGCCGCTTCGGGTCAAACGCGGCACCGCGATCTACAAAGGCTTTGGCGGCGGTATCTACCTGCCGGCGGACTATTTTGATCTTATGCAAAGCAACGCGTCCGATGCCGGGGGTGAGGTGGATGACGTGCCGATCCACCAGCGACTTGCGGCTTCGGGAAACCTGCTGGGTGTCCTTTTGGATGGCGACGCCTTTGATGCCGGCCATCCCCTGGGCTATCGGGCGGCGGTGCACTTTGCAGGCCGGCTGGAGGCATCGTCAGCTGGACAGGGGGATATGGGAATTTCGTGACATCGCCAGCCATCCTGTTGAAGGCCTGGGGGATACATCCCCGCAAGTCCATGGGCCAACATTTCCTGGCCGATCCCGCCGTGGCGAGCGCTATCGTGGAAAAGGGCGGCTTTTCGTCCGGAGATACGGTGATCGAGATCGGCGCAGGCCTGGGTGCACTAACCATTCCACTGGCCGCTGTTGCCGGGCATGTGTTTGCGGTGGAGCCTGATGACCGGATTGCCGGATTGCTGAGAAACGAGCTGCTCGCGGCCGGCGCAGCCAACGTCACCATTGTGGTCAAGGATATCCTGGCTTGCGAGATTGCGCCGTTGGTCGGCGGGTCCCGGGTCCCGGTCCGGGTCGCGGGAAACCTCCCCTATCACATTTCCTCTGCGGTCCTGTTGTACCTGGTCGAACGCCGCTCAGTGGTTCGGTCCGCGTTGCTGATGTTTCAAAAAGAGGTGGCCGAACGCCTTTTGGCCGGACCGGGTTCCAAGGCTTACGGGCGGCTTACGGTGTTGGTTCAATACAGTGGTGCGGTCGAGCACATCACCGAGGTGCCGGCCGGCGCCTTTTGGCCCAGGCCTCAGGTGGACTCGACGGTTGTGGTGATTCGTTTTTTCGATCCGCCCCCTTATCCAGCGGGCGATGAGGGCTTTTTTTCCCGACTGGTTCGAGCGGCCTTCGGAAAACGACGCAAGATGCTGAAAAATGCGTTGCTCAAAAGCGATCTCCGCGTTGAACCCTCGCAGATCCTGTGCGCGTGCCAACAGGCCGGCATCGACCCCAAGACCCGGGCTGAAACCCTTGGTGTCAAAGACCTCGTGAGGTTGAGTGACGCGTTGCGCGAATCGCTGTAGTTCTCATGGGGGGCTCGTCCGGGTTGGGAATTAACCCCAAAATTGCATTGACATTCCGGGGCCTGAGCAGTAAAACCCTGCCACCGATTTGATACTTTTTCTGGCCCCCCTTCCCGTTCAACGGGAAGGGGGGTCGTCACGAAGCCCCAAGTCTGAAAGGCAGGACGGATCAAGGTTATTGAGAAGATAGATCGGATGAGGCAGGAGGTGGATGATATCCACCGTCAGGGGGGGACAATCGCCTTTGTGCCGACCATGGGTTTTTTCCATGAAGGCCATCTCGCCCTGATGCGGGAAGGGCGAAAACGGGCGGACAACCTCATCGTCAGCATCTTTGTCAATCCCACTCAGTTTGGTCCATCCGAAGATTTTAAGTCCTATCCCAGGGACCTGGATCGAGACATCGCAATGGCGCACTCCGTGGGGGTGGACTGCGTGTTTACTCCGGCGGCCGACGCCATGTATGAAGAGGGCCACCAGACCTATGTGGATTTGACCGGCCTTCCAAACCATTTGTGCGGTTTGTCTCGGCCGGGCCATTTTCGGGGTGTGGCCACGGTGGTGGCGAAATTGTTTCACATCGTCAAGCCGCAGGTGGCCCTTTTCGGGGAGAAGGACTACCAACAACTGGTGATCGTGCGGCGTATGGCACAGGACTTGAATATGGATATAACGATTGTGGGCGTGCCCATTGTGCGGGAGCCCGACGGATTGGCCATGAGTTCCAGAAACACCTATTTAACACCGGAGCAAAGGCGTTCCGCCCTGGCGCTGTACGAATCCCTTAAGCTCGCACGAGAAAGAGTCGCCCGGGGGATAACAGATGCGACAAGCATCATTGAAGAAGTTACGGCGTTTATCGGGTCCCATGCTCAAACCAAAACCGACTACGTGGCCGTGGTCGACCCGCAGACCCTGGAAGCCGTGGACCGCATCGATTCGCCGAGTCTGCTTGCCGTGGCGGTGTGGGTGGGGAAGACCCGGTTGATTGACAATACGATTTTGAGCCCTTAAATTTGTCTCTTGTCCGATCGGCTCGGCCGGTGGGCACAGAGAGTCACCATGATCCGAACCGTTTTAAAGTCAAAGATTCACCGGGCCGTTGTGACGGCCACAGAGCTTGGTTATGAGGGAAGCCTGGGAATTGATGCGGACCTGATGAAGGTAGCTGATATCGTTAACTATGAGCTTGTGCAAGTCTACAACATCAACAACGGGGAACGTTTTGAGACCTATGCCATCGAAGAACCCCCGGGTTCCGGGGCCGTGGTATTAAAAGGGGCGGCCGCCAGGAAAGGGGTCCCGGGTGATTTGATCATTGTTGCCTGTTTCGCCCCAATGGATGATCACGAGATGGCTGATTTCAAGCCGGCCATTGTGCGTGTGGACGCACACAACCGGCCAAAGGAGGATTCATGAGCGCGACGGATTATCTATTTACCTCAGAGTCGGTGACCGAGGGACATCCCGACAAGGTCGCTGATCGCATTTCGGACAGCATCCTGGATGCTATTCTGGATCAAGACAAAAAGGCCCGGGTGGCCTGTGAAACCCTGGTTACCACGGGCATGGCCTTTATTGCCGGCGAGATCACCACGGAATGTTATGTAGACATGCCCCATATCGTCAGGGAAACCATCCGCGACATCGGATATAATTCCTCGGACATGGGTTTTGACTGGGAAACCTGTGCCGTGATTACCAGCATCGACCACCAGTCTCCGGACATCGCCCAGGGCGTTAACGGCACCGGACTGTTTAAGGAACAGGGTGCGGGAGATCAGGGCCTCATGTTCGGCTATGCCAGCGAAGAGACCCCTGAATTGATGCCCATGCCCATCTGTTACGCCCATAAGCTGGCCATGCGTCTTGCCGCGGTCCGAAAGGACGGGACCCTGGGTTTCTTGCGTCCGGACGGAAAGACCCAGGTTACCATTGAGTACGAAAACAGCACGCCCAAGCGGGTCGAAGCCGTCGTTCTGGCTGCCCAGCATACGCCCGATGTGTCTTACGAGACGATCAAGGAGGGCCTTATTGAAGAGGTGGTCCGTCCCGTTATCCCGTCTGCTATGCTGGACGCCAACACCAAGTACTTTATCAATTCCACGGGCCGGTTTGTTGTGGGCGGCCCCATGGGAGATGCCGGCCTGACCGGACGAAAAATTATCGTGGATACCTACGGCGGGGTGGGGAGCCATGGCGGGGGATGTTTTTCCGGCAAAGACCCCTCCAAGGTGGACCGCAGCGCCTCGTACATGGCCCGCTATGTCGCCAAGAACGTGGTGGCCGCCGGGCTTGCAAAAAAGTGTGAGGTCCAGCTGGCCTATTCGATCGGGGTGGCCCAGCCGGTCTCCGTGCTGGTGGATACGTTCGGCACAGAGGCCGTCCCTTACGACCGGATTGTGAAGGTGGTTCGAGAAGAATTCGATCTCAGGCCCGCCGCCATCATCGAGTATCTGGACCTGTTGCGTCCGATTTACAAAGAGACATCCGCATACGGGCACTTCGGCAGGCAGGAGCCGGAGTTCACCTGGGAAAAGACCGATAAGGCAGCTGTGCTGGCAGACAAGGCCGGCGTGCAAAAGGCGGCATCTTAGAATTCATGCCGGTTATCGGTTGTCCGGCGTCGGATGGACGCCTCTTTTGTCCGGGGCGTTCCCCGAGACTTGAAGGCCGGCAGGCGTCCCCGGGGACGCCATCCCCATCCTGTTTGAGGATGGGCGCTGGCGTACGTTTCCAATACACGAAGGGAGAAAATAGATGGACTGTGACATCAAGGACCCAAAACTGGCTAAAGAGGGAAAGCTGAGAATCGAGTGGGCCAAGCAGAGCATGCCCGTGCTGGCACGGATCAGGGCCCGTTTTGCAAAAGAAAAGCCCTTAAAAGGCGTTCGCCTCGGGGCTTGCCTTCACGTGACGACCGAGACGGCTGCTCTGATGCAGACCCTTAAGAGCGGCGGTGCCAAGATCCGGCTGTGTGCCTCGAATCCGTTGAGCACCCAGGACGACGTGGCGGCTTCTTTGGTCAAGCACGATAAGATCTCGGTTTTTGCCATCACCGGCGAGGACAACAAAACGTATTATAAACACATCCATGCGGTGCTTGACCTCAAACCGGCCTTTACCATGGATGACGGGGCGGACCTGGTGTCTACCTTGCACTCGGAGCGTAAAGACCTCCTGGAATACGTAAAGGGGGGCACGGAGGAGACCACCACCGGCATTATCCGGCTCAGGAGCA
>JAFDGP010000198.1 GCA_019309245.1 Deltaproteobacteria bacterium
GATATAGATACCGTTTGGCCCTCCTGCTTCTCGGAGTTCAGGGATGTCTGTTGCGACTATATGGGTACCGCAAGCGCGAGCCTCAGCTGCTGGAATCCCGAAACCCTCGTAAAGAGAAGGAAATACCAATGCAGTGGCGCCTGCATAAAGAACAGCAAGGTCTTCATCGTTTACATACCCTAGCCAGCGGACCCCACGTGATTTCATTTCGGCAAGCATTCCACGAAGTTTCTTATCACGCCATCCGTGGCTTCCTACAATTAGCAGATTATGTTGCTGCAATTCACCTGCGTCCTTCAGGGATATAAACGCCATAATTAACGCAGCCAAATTTTTGCGAGGTTCGACCGTACCTACCGTTAAGAAATAGGGTTTCCGGATGTCCAATAACCTAAGACGTTGAACTATCTCTTTAGAAGGACGGATTCTGAAACATTCAGTTACACCGGGACGTACAACAGCATCTGTTTCCAAGCCAAACATTCCACGTAATCGCCCGGCCGTTCCTTCTGAATTGGCTACGATCTTATCTGCGCGCAGTAAATCCCGTTTTAACCACAACTTATGAACCCAAAAGGTTACAAAAGGCATCGATTTTGGTAATACTACATAATTGATATCATGTACTGTCGAAACTGTTCGGAAGGCTTTCGAAGCCTTGGGAAGGATAGTACGGGTGGCCCAAAACACCTGCACGCCATCAGATTCTGCCATCGCTCGTGCAGTTGTTTTTAGCCATAAATAAGAACTCGGAAACCGCCTCCCGTTTATTTTGACTTGCCACCTCCATGAAGGTGGCTCAACTGAAAGCGTTTTGGGGCTATATAGCACAAAGTCGACATCGGGCATCACTTTATCTAAAGCACGGCATATTTCAAGCACGTAGCGACCAATACCAGCAATGCGCCCAGATAAGGGAGAAGCGTCTATGGCAATGCGTAACCTACACAAAATTCTTGTAACCCCGTTTTTCCAATTGCATACCATTGGCTTTGACAACGGAATTAGCATGCCTCATTTATACTAAACGAATAATTGCCAATAGTTTCGAATCGGTGGTCAAGCTGAATATTAACCAAGTTCATAGTTATTTGAATATTCCTATAATTTAAGATAAGTCAACAACTGGAATAGATCAATACAGCGTATTATAAATACGAATATAGTTAGAAGCCATATCATCTTCGTTAAAAAGCCTTACGGCACGTTCACGCGCTTGTGTGTGCATTGATAACCATATGTCCCGCTCAGTTACTTTTCTGCACGCTTTCACAAAGTCTTCAACGGTGTGTTGACAAAGAAAGCCTGTCACCCCATTTTCGACCACCTCTGGAAGGGCACTGCAGCAAGTTGCGATGGCTGGCACGCCACAAGCCATTGCTTCTGCCACAACAAGGCCAAAGCCTTCGAGACGAGAAGGAAGTATAAGTGCATCAGAGTTTTGGAAGACTTTGATCAAGTCTTTTCTTGAAAGTCGTCCCAGACTTTTACAGTTCGATGGTAATCGGTAACGATGATGGTATCCGTGGCTATCAATGGTGTAACGAAGCTCAAAATCGGGTCCTAATTGTTCCATGATCGGTCCTATTAAATCAACCCCTTTTCTAAGTGACCAGTTGCCTACATAGAGTAAATGGAATGGAGAATGAGGAGCAGACCGGGATAAAGGCACGAATTGGTTGCAATCGATTCCGTTGTGAATGACAGTGAGATCCTTTATGTTAAAAACAAGTTTCGTTTTTGTTGCCGTGAAACGACTGACGGCGATAATGCGCTGTGCCCGTCGTAAGCACTCGATTTCGATATTGTATATCCAGAATCGATGATACAAATTTTGCATTCGGCCTTTATATGGCAGAATTTCTGGATCATGTACGCAGTGGTGGACAGTGGCAACAATCGGAACGTGCTTGGATAGAAAGCGTGCTGGCAGCCAAGTGTTAACGTGGGTGACGGTAGCCCATTCCGGTGGCTTTGGAAGTCTTACCGTCCAGGGGGCATATTCGGCTCGATGAGGTAGCCATGTTATCTCGGCACGGATGTCTTGACGATTCAAGGCTTCACAAAGGTGCTCAGTGAAAAAATCGACACCGCTACCACACCTCACCGCCGGAAACCATACTCCAATGTTTTGATTTGGCATGAGCTAACCCAGCTTTACAATGATCCGCTCTATTGAAACGAGTGATAAATCATCCCGAAAACGGAAAGTATCTGTAAGCATATCTCCACCATTTCATTTTTGTGGATCAAGGCGGCATATAAAGGTAGGAATAAACGGTCGCAAGATTTTCATTAAAGAGGCAGGAGCCCTTTTTGCGAGTATCCTGTGGAATCCTCGATTGCCTTCAAACTCAACAAGGGTCTGTAAAGCCTCTAATTCCAGATGCTCACAGGAAAATCCCGCCTCGGTCAGGAGCCTGTTTAATGAACGCAAGGTTAAGGGTTCACAATCGTACGGTTGACTTTTTCGCATCAGTTGCAGATAGAGAGTTCTCATAGGTTGTGGAAACCAACTCAAGAACGGCAGCCGATAATGAGGTTCAATAAGCATCCAACGATTCGGCACTGCAAGGTAGCCGACACCACATGGCGCCAGCACGCGGTGAATCTCACGTAAGTGAGCCAGTTGCTTTGGACGTTCACCTACGTGCTCGATGACATGGTTACTCAAAACCACATCAAAGGAATTTTTCGAAAACGGTAAGGTGGTATCAGAAACAAGGTGAAAGGCATACCCTGTCCTAATGTAACGCACGTCTACAACATCCAAGGCCATAACCTCATACTGATCGTTACCCTGCGCAGCGAAGTAATGAGCAATTCCCCCAGAATCGGTGCCCACTTCCAAAAGTCGAATCGGTTTAGGATAATTCGAAAGATTCAACAACCGCTCAATTTTTTGAGCTTTGAGATAACGGGAAGAAAGATCTGAAACGGCGTGGGGTAGACGTTTCATGGCTTTTCCAAAATGGCCCGAATGAGTGCCTGGCCGAAATTCGGCCAGGCAAAGCGTTCGGCGAACTGTCGGATCTGTCGTTCATCCAAAGGGTCGTGTAAGAGGTCGAGAATGGCTGCGGCAAAATCATCGGCATCACCCGGCGCCACCAGTTTGCCAGAAATACCATCCGATACGGCATCCACGACCCCTCCTGTGGCATACGCCACGGTGGGGGTTCCGTGTGCGGCGGCTTCCAATGCGACCATTCCAAAGCCTTCATTGTCATGAGGACGATATTGAACCGGAAAAACGTGAACGTCAGCTGCAAAATATGCAGCGGAGATATCCGAGTCATTCATAGGCCGTGCGCCAAGAAAGATCACATGATTCTGAAGCTCATGAGTCTTGAGGGATTTTTCGATTTTCAGCATTTCGCCTGTCTGTTTCATCACAGAGCGGGAAGGCTCTTCTCCAATTACCACCAGAAGAACATCTGATATTGATTTTACGATTTGTGGAAGAATACGATTAACAAAAAAGGCAAGCCCTTTTCGCGCCGTTATACGGCCAATATAGAGCATAAGGGGTTTATCATCCAGTTTGTATCGATTCCGGAACCTTTTTCGAAGTTGATCTGCTTTTGAATCATCTGGAAGGGAAACGCCCGGATGAAGGATGAAAATATGTTTTTCCGGTACGCCCGCATTTATAGCCAGTCGTTTTGTGAAACGACTGTTTACGATGACGACATTAGATCTTCGAATAAACGGCTTCCAAAGAATGTTATACAGGGGATGGTCGGTATCGATATCTAAGCCATGCAAATATACTGCAGAGCGGGCGCGGCACATTCGTGCGGCAAGCCATGTCAACGGCGCGGTGAGCCCACTTCCGGCAAAAACGATTTTCGGCCGAAAGCGGGATGCATGATACAAAGCGGAGATTTTGGCCAGCCATAGAAACAACGGAAGCGGATAAGAGGGGATCTCCGCACAGCTTACATTTGTTGGAAGGTGCTCTTTACAGCCTTTGGGGCCGATTACAAAAACAATGGCCTTCTTGGAAAGCCCTTCTACAATATGCCATACAACGCGTTCCATACCTCCGACAAGAGGAGGTAGATTGCGCGTTATAATCAATATGTTGTCCGGCAAGTGCGTTGGACCTTTTTGGGAACGCTGCGCCCGGCCTTCTATTTTTTTTGTCTTGGGTTGGCCGGAAAGACAGGCTGCGTTGGAACGCTGCGCTGCCTTCTTTCAAATCGCATCTGGCAGATTTGTTCTGAAATCAAGCTCATCATGAATATCAGCACCGCGTTGATAAAAAGCAAAGCGCTCATATTCGTAAAACGTCCTTGAGTGACATAAGTGATACCGTAATTGATCAAACCCAGAATAAAAGATAAAAAGCTGACCGGCAAAAAAACTCTCATAGGAGAATAAAATGTGCAAATCCGGGTGATGATCATAAAGAATCGAATTCCATCCCGAAAAAGATTGACCTTGCTCTTCCCTTTTACTCGTTTATGGACACTTATGGGCACAAATTTGATGGAGCGTCCGGTTCTCAAGACTCCGAGGGTGAGAGTACTCGGATAGGAATATGTATTGGGCAGAAGATAGAGAAATTCGAGCGCGATTTCCTTTTTGACTGCACGGAATCCCGATGTCAGATCCGGTATCGGGAACTTGGAAACATAGGATCCCAGCCAGTTGTAAATTTTGTTGCCGATTGCGCGCCCAAAGGATGCCTGGCCGCCTTTTGTTCGGGCGCCGACCACCATATCGTACTCCGTGATGTGTTCCAGCAGTTTCCCGATGTCTTCAGGGGCGTGTTGGCCATCGCCGTCCATGAAGACCAGCACATCGCCTGTTGCCTCCCGGATCCCGCTTTTAACGGCAGCGCCGTTGCCGATGTTATAAGGGTGCCGATATACTTTGGCTCCTGCCTGGGCCGCTTTTTCGGCGGTGCCATCGGTGGATCCGTCATCGATGACAATGATTTCAAATGAGGGATAAAGGGATGAAACTCGCCTAACGAGATACTCGATATTTTCCCCTTCATTATATGCGGGTGACACAATGGTTACAGCCTGATCGGTCATGCATCCATCTGCAAAAAGTGAAATATTATTTTCCGATACGAT